>DGQJ01000364.1:2170-12399 GCA_002389705.1 Bacteroidales bacterium UBA4417 | reverse complement strand
GATCGGGAAAGCGTGCTGGCAGGTATTTCACAATAGTGACAAACCTTTGCAAACCTGCCCTATAACAAAAATGAAAAAAAGCCGGCAACGCGAAAGTTCAGAACTCAGTTTTGCCGGGCAGTGGTACGATCTTACTGTAGATCCTTTGTTTGATACTGATGGGGAATTGGTTTACGTGGTTCACACCATGCGCGATATCACTGATCGCCGTAAGGCAGCCGATGCCCTGCGAAGTTCCGAAGAAAAATTTCGCAAAGCCTTTAGTTTAAATCCCGGTATGGTGCTGATTTCGACCCTCAGTGAAGGAATTATTGTTGATGCAAACCAACAATTTGTCGAAATGATGGGATGGGAGAAAAACGAAGTGATTGGGAACTCCGCTAAAAAATTGGGAATTTATAACGATTTTGCGCAACGAACCCGGCTAGTTGAAAGGCTTATGATAGAAGGGACTGTGAATGACGTGGTGATTGAATTCAGAACCCGCTCAGGCGAATTAAGGATTTGTTTGGCATCAGGAGTGATCATAGAAATGGATGGTCAGAAAAGGCTATACCTGCAGCTAAGCGATATAACTGAAAGAGAAAGAGCAAAAAAAATGCTCGAAAAAAGTGAATCCAAATACCGGGGACTTATTGAAAAAATGACCATTGCATTTGGATTGCATGAAATGATACTTGACAAAAACGGTAACCCTTTCGACTACAGGTTCCTGGAAGTGAATCCGGCCTGGGAAAAAGTGGTGGGCATTAAATCAGAACTCGTAATTGGCCACACTATAAGGGAAATTATGCCAAACATTGAGGAAACCTGGATAAAACATTACGGACGGATTGTTTTAACCGGCATACCCGACGAATTTGAAGATTACAATGCCGGCACCGGTAAATATTACAGTATTTATGCCTATTCGCCTGAACCAGGTAAGTTTGCAGTATTTTTCAGTGACATCACCGAACGAAAAAGCACCCATGAAGCTATTCGCCTGAGCGAAGAAAAGTATCACCTGCTTTTCGAAAATATGCAACAGGGAGTGTTTTACCAGCTTGCTGACGGTACGTTTACCGATATTAATCCGGCAGCATTAAGTATGTTCGGGTTAACACGCGAGCAATTTTTCGGCAGAAACTCCCGCCACCCTGACTGGAAAATAGTGGACGAACATTATAAGCTTTTGTTTCCCGATCAGTATCCATCCATCGCGGCCATTGAATCAGGAAAGGATGTTGTAATCGATGTTGGCGTTTTTAATCCTGTTGATCATGAATACCGGTGGCTGGCAGTAAATGCAAAACCACTGTTCAGAAATGGCGAAAACAAGGCATTTATGGTGTTTGTTACCATGCACGATATTACCGTTTTGAAACAGGCTGAAAACTCCTTGCGCCTGAGCTATGAAGAGAACAGGGCCATTATTGAGGCAAATCCTGATATTGTGTTCCGTGTTAAGCGAAATGGAATTATACTTTCGGTACATGCACCTGAGCCTGCATTGCTATACGCACCTGCTGAATCCCTTATCGGGAGATCAATTAAAGAGGTAATTCCACCAAATGTGGCAGTCCCTGTGATGACGGCTATCGAAACTGCCATCAAAACTAAAAAAGTAGTTACTTTTGAATACGAAATGATGGTTAAAAACGAGCTTCGGTATTTCGAAGACCGTATCCTGGCCATGTCTAATGACATTTCCCTTTCATTTATCCGGGACATTACCGATAGGAGAAAGGTGGAGGCTGAGATTATAAATTTGAATGAAATCCTCGAAAAACGGGTTGTGGAGCGTACTGCAAAACTGCAGGCTGCCATGAATGAACTCGAAAGCTTCAGTTACTCAGCTTCGCATGAAATACGCACCCCGCTCAGGGCATTGAACGGGTATGCCAGTCTGTTGCTCGAAGATTATTCGGGGGTGCTTGATGCTGATGGTATCCGAATGCTGAAAGCCATTGTTGAGGGCGCCAATAAAATGGGTCACCTGATCGATGATTTGCTCACATTTTCCCGCTTCGGACAAAAAGAACTTCAGTTCAATGACGTTGATATGAACAGCATTGTCAAGCGGGTAATCAAAGAGTTAACCGCTGTACGCGAAAAGGAAGAAATAACTTTCATAATTAATGATCTGCCACCAGCAACCGGCGATCCATCGATGATAAAGCAGGTGTGGTTTAACCTGATAGGAAATGCTGTTAAATTTACGGCTCCCAAAACCGGAAGGGTCATTGAAATTGGCGGGCAAAGTGGGAAACTCGAAAATTCGTATTTCGTGAAAGACAATGGGATTGGGTTTGATATGGCTTTTGCCGGAAAATTATTCGAGGTTTTTAAAAGACTGCCCGGCACTACTGCTGTTGAAGGCACAGGCATAGGTCTGGCTATTGTTAAAAAGCTGGTTCAAATCCACAAAGGGCGTGTGTGGGCCGAGGGCAAAACCGGCGGAGGTGCTGTTTTTTGTTTTTCTTTACCGGTTAAGCAATCGCACTTATCAGTTTAAAATCCCGAATTTACCTTTAATGCATAACCATTTAAAAGGCTAATGCCAGCAGGAATGAATAAATAAAGTTGAACAGGAACATGGCCTGCCATGCAAATATCGTTTCTTTGCAGAGGAGTACTGAAAATGTATAAACACAGGTTTCGGCGCGGAAATGAGTCCCGGATTTTATACTCACATAATGCAATTGGCAGTTTACTGATGGTATGAGAACAAGACATGATTATGATGAAAAAAAATAAGTCGTATAATTCAGGAACAGATACTGATACATCCGGAACCGGAACTGTATCCGGATATCCGCTTGATACATTGAACTTTACGGCCGAAGAGGCTTCGAAACTTTTATACCAGTACGAAACCCGTATTGCCGAGCTGGAAACCGATAACTCGAAATTAAAGAATGCATTGGACAAGGCAATATCGTTGACAAATTTATACGATTTTTCGCCTGTAATTTTTTTATCTGTGTCGCCTGATGGGATGATCCGGGATTTGAATCATTCTGCAGCCGGTATGTTTGGTAAAGAGCGCCAAAGCGTAGTAAATAAGAATTTTAGCTCGTTTCTAACCGAAGATTCTGTCGAAGCATTCAAGAACTTTTTGAGCATGGTGTTCATTGAGGAAACAAAACAAACCTGCCTGGTCCGCTTTAATCTCGAAACACAATCAGTATCTGACTACTGGCTCATTGGGTATAATTTTAATGAAAAAAATGAATGCCGCATCGCCGCTTTCGAGAAAGGGCCTGCAAATTTCGGGGATGTGTTTCTCGATAGCGAATATTTTTTTCGTGAAACACAACAAGCCGCTTTTATTGGTTCCTACAGTGCCGATTTCAGGGTAAAAACCTGGCAGTCGTCAGAAGTTCTGGACAGCATTTTTGGCATCGACAAAAATTTCGAAAGAACCATAAGCTCGTGGCTAGATATCATTCACCCCGATGACCGGCAAATGATGAATGATTATCTGGAAAATAATGTTATTACCAAGCAGGAGCCCTTCCGGAAAGAATATCGCATATTACGTCGTAACGATAATGCCACCAGGTGGGTAATGGGCCTGGGGCAGGCCTCTTTCGATGAAGAAGGTAAAATACTCCTGCTTATGGGCACCATACAGGATGTAACCGAACGAAAACAAACTGAAGCCGCGCTTATCGAAAGTGAAACTCATTTTCGTACGCTTACCGATTCGGGGCAGGCACTCATCTGGACTTCGGACCTGAACCAGAAATGTAATTATGTGAATAAACCCTGGCTCACTTTTAAGGGCCGCACGTTGGAGCAGGAAATGGGCGATGGCTGGATGGAAGGAATACATCCGGAAGATTTGAAACAAATTATTAACCTGGCTGAAAAGTCATTTGATAAGCATATCAGGTATACCGTTGAGTACAGGATGCGAAATGCCTATGGGGAGTACAGATGGATTCAGGATGCTGTTTCGCCCCGTTACGACAGCATGGGCAATTTTATCGGGAATATCGGGCATTGTATCGATATTACCGACCGTATCCGGTTACAGGAAGTACTCGAAAGACGCATCAATACCTTAAGCCGTTCGTTCGATAATGATTCAGAGCTGCTTTTTGAAGAGCTGTTCGACCTCGACGAAATACAGGAAATACAGGATGCCTTTGCCGAAGCAGCCGGAGTAGCATCACTCATTTGTCAGCCCGATGGTACCCCGATCACAAAGCCCAGCAGGTTCACCCGCTTGTGTAATGATTTAGTACGTAAAACAGATATTGGATGTTCTAATTGTAATAAATCGGATATCTTAATCGGTTCACCCGATCCGGATGGGCCCAAAGTGCAAACCTGCCTGAGTGGCGGGTTGTGGGATGCCGGGGCAAGTATTATAGTTGAAAATAAACATATTGCCAGTTGGTTGGTAGGTCAGGTGCGAAACGAAGCACAGGATATAAATAAAATGCTCACGTATGCCGATGAAATTGGTGCCGACAGAAACGAATTTATAAAGGCATTCAACGAAGTGCCAACTATGTCGAAAGATAGATTTTCCAAAATTGCACATTTACTGTTTAAGCTGGCCAATAAACTTTCCAGAACGGCGTATCAGAACCTGCAGCAATCCCGCTTGATTGCAGAGCAGATCAAAACTGAAGATATACTCCGCCAAACCGAATCGCAATTTCGTAATTTCTTCGAAAATGCTGCCGATGCAATCTTTGTTGCCGACCTCGAAAGTGGTATTATTGTGGATGCCAACCTTACAGCTTCGCAACTGATGCAAATGCCGGTCGAAAAAATAATCGGTATGCACCAGTCGCAGCTCCACCCGCAGCAGAATGAAGAATTTTCGAAGCAGGCATTCCAAAAGCAACAAATAGATTCCGTAATTTCCGGTTCAACGGTTCTGATGGAAAACCTGGTGGTGCGAGCCAATGGCTCCCTGGTTCCTGTCGAAATACTTGCTTCGCTAATAAACATGAAAGGTAAGCAATTCCTGATGGGAACATTCAGGAATATTTCAGAGCGGAAATTTTTGGAAAAAGCCAGGTTCGAAAGCGAAAAACGCTATCGCAAACTGGCTGAATCATCCCCCTACGGTATTGTCGTTTTTCAGGATGGACAGCTTGTTTATGTGAACACTTCGGGGATGAAAATGATGGGAGTTTCGGAGCCGTTTGAGCTGACAGGATTGCCTTTCCTGTCGATGTTCAGCCAGCAGTCAAGGCCAGCGGTAAATGAATGGGTGAAAATCCTGTTACAAGGAAAAACGATACAACTCAGGGAGGAAAAACTGATGCGGGTTGATGGCAGCCTTTTCGATGCTGAAGTGGTGGCCATTTATACAACCTACAATGAAATGCCTGCCGGCCAGGTAATACTCAGGGATATTACTGAAAGCAAACTGGCAAAAGAAGAGATTTATAAGCTTAACCAGGAACTGGAACAACGCGTTGCTGAACGTACCGCCGAACTCGAAGAAGCAAATAAAGAACTCGAATCGTTCAGCTATACGGTATCACACGACCTTCGTTCGCCACTCCGGTCGATTGATGGATTTGCAAATATCCTGCTCGAAGATTATGCCCCGGTTATGGATGCAGAAGCCCAGCGTTTGCTTCATGTTATTATTAAAAACGCGAATAAGATGGGTATGCTTATCGATGATTTACTGGCATTTTCGAGGTTGGGGAGGCAGGATCTTCAACAGTCGGACATCGATATGCAGGCCATGGCAGCCTCGGTATACGACGAGTTGGTTCCTGATGCTGAAAAGCATACCATCGATTTCAGGTTAAATCCAATTCCGCCTACATCAGGCGACACTTCGCTCATCAGACAGGTTTGGGTCAATATTATCGGTAATGCCATTAAATATACTTCCAAAAAACAAAACAGGCGCATCGAGGTGTCTGCAACAGATGAAAATAGTTTTATCATGTACAAAGTTTCGGACAATGGCGCCGGGTTTAATATGGAGCATAAAGCAAAATTGTTCGGGGTTTTCCAACGTTTGCATTCACCAAAGGAATTTGAAGGTACCGGTGTTGGGTTAGCTACTGTGCATCGCATCATACAACGGCATAAGGGAAAAATATGGGCCGAGGGAAAAACAGGAGAAGGCGCAACCTTCTATTTTACCTTACCCGCAAAAAAAGAATAAACGGAAACAGCATGTTTGTAAGGGAAAGGCTGGTGGTTTGCAGTCAGCGCAAATTTAAACTGTTGGTTTTCGAGTAATTAAAATATCTGAAATAATTGTGTACTCAATGAAAAACAGAAACATGACACCGGAAGATGAGGAGAAGCGGGAATTGCTGGAAGAGATAAAACACCTGAAAGCTGAACTTGACAGGCAAGCCAGCGAACTTGTAAGCTTAAAAAAGAATAACACAGCCGCAATGAATGAGCAGTCTGCCATGTTAAACCGCGGACAGGAGGAAGCCGGATTAAGGAACCGTGATGAAAAATGGAAAAAGATTCTGAATGCATTTCCCGATGCAGTGGTCATAACTTCGCTGGACGGTATAATCCTTTATGTAACTGATAAAGTATTAGGATTTCTCGGATATCATAATTCTGAAGAAATACTCGGGCATAATTTCCTTAGGTTTCTGGATGCCGGTTTTCACCAAAAAGCGCTTGCCCTGATCTCCGAAATGCTACAGGGTAATTATACCGGCCCTTCGGACTATCTGGTAATCAGAAAAGATTCATCACGTTTACTTATGGAGTTTAATGCTGAAGTGCTGCTTGATGAAGCGGGTAAAGCTGACTTAATAATTCTGGTTGCACGCGACAACTCTCAGCGCAAAAAGGATGAAGAAAAACTGCATAACAGTGAAGCCCGTTTACGTAGAGCCGAACTGACTTCATTGTCAGGCAACTGGGAATTGCATCTCGATTCTCTAATGATTTATACTTCCGAAGGTGCAGCAAAACTCTATGGTATGGAAACCGATCAGTTAGGATATGAGATCATAAAGTCGTTTCCTTTGCCCGAATACCGCTCAGTGTTGGATATGGCACTTACAAAACTTATCGAAGAGGATATTCCATATGATATAGTGTTCAAAATCAGAAAGGCTGATACAGGCGAAACCAGGGATATACATTCTATTGCTACTTACGATAAGGACAGAAGGATTGTTTTCGGGAGTATCCAGGATATTACTACTCAAAAACTGCTGGAAACAGAACTACGCAACAGCCGACAGGAGTTCAAACACTATTTCGAGGCAGGCGCTGTTGGTATGAGCGTTTCAACTCCTGGTAAAAAATGGATTGAAGTAAACCAGCGTTTATGCCAGATGCTCGGGTATACGAGGGAAGAATTGCTGGAGCTTAGCTGGACTGATGTTTCGCATCCCGGCGATCTGAATGAAAACCTGGATATGTTTCAGCAGGTTGTGGATGGCAAAATTGAGGGTTATGAGATTGATAAGCGCTTCATGCGTAAAAACGGTGAAGTTTTATATGTTACTTTAACCGTTGAATGCAAGCGTAACCAAAATGGATCCGTAAACCATTTCCTGGCATCGTACATTGATATAACCAAACGCAAACAAGCCGAAATTGGGTTGATGGAAAGCGAAGCCATGTATCGCAACCTGATTGAAAAAATGCCTGATGGCGTGTATAAAAGTACGCATGAAGGCAAATTTGTTGAGGTGAACCCGGCTATGGTTAAAATGTTTGGCTACAATAGCCGCGAAGAACTTTTAGCCATTAATATCCGCCAGGATTTATACCTGTCCCCCACTGACAGGGATACACTTGTGATGGATGAAACGTTTCGTGAACTTGGAATTTTCAGGTTGAAGAAAAAAGATGGCACCGTATTGTGGGCTGAGGACCACGGATGGTATACCCTGGATGATGAAGGTAATATATTATTCCATGAAGGGGTAATACGTGATGTTTCCGAACGGGTACAAGCTGAAAAGGCATTACGTGAAAGTGAAGAGAAATTTAAAGCCATCGCTAATTATGCAGCCAGTTGGGAAGCTTGGTTCGATAACCAGGGTAAACTGATCTGGATGAATTCATACTCCGAACTGCTTACAGGTTACACCGACCAGGAATACATGAAAGCCGAAAGCTTATTGCCTATGTTATGTCTTGAAGAAGATATTGAACAAGTCAGGAGCAAATTTAAAAATGCAGTGTTTGGTTTTAAGGGCGATAATTTTGAGTTTCGCATTAAACGCAAAGATGGCAGTTGGTTCTGGGCTTCAGTTTCGTGGAGACCGATCTTCGATTCCAAAGGCAATTCGCTGGGATTCCGTACCAGCACGCGCGATATCAGTGAACGGAAGCAAGCCGACCTGGCCCTGAACGAATTACAACGCCAGCAAACAACACTTATTTCGAACCTGCCTGGTTTTGCTTACCGATGCGCCAACGATTCGCAATGGACCATGCTTTTTATAAGCGATGGATGCAAAGCCATCACCGGGTACTTACCCACGGATTTTCTGCATAACAACAAAATTGCTTTCAATGACATTATACATCCCGATTATCGTGATTTGCTCTGGCAAAAGTGGCAGCAGGCGCTTTCCGATAAGATAGCATTCAGGTTTGAATATCCTATAATAACTGCTGGTGGAGAAATCCGTTGGGTATGGGAACAAGACCAGGGTATCTTTAATGAGAATAACGAACTTTTGTATCTCGAAGGATTTATAACCGATATCACCAGCCGCAAACTGGCTGAGCAGTCAATCCTCGAAAGGGAGCGGGAATTTCGCTTATTAGCCGAATCCATGCCGCAAATTGTCTGGATTACAGATTCAAATGGCAAAAATTTATATTTCAATAAACAATGGGTTGAATATACAGGGCTGTCGCACGAGGAAAGCTACGGCGATGGGTGGAATAAACCTTTTCATTCCGACGATCAGCAGTTAGCATGGGATACCTGGCATAATGCCGTATACAACAATGGTGATTACTCGCTCGAATGCAGGCTGCGCCGAAAAGATGGTGTGTATCATTGGTTCCTCATACGTGGCGCTCCGGTGCGTAACGACGAAGGGCAAATTACCAAATGGTTCGGTACCTGCACCAATATCCACGAAAGTAAACTGGTAGAGGAAAAACTCAGGGAAACCCGCGACTACCTCGAAAACCTGCTGAATTATGCCAACGCGCCTATCGTAGTTTGGGACAACAATAATAGGGTGACACAATTTAATAAGGCATTCGAAAAACTGACTGGCTTAAAGGCTAAAACTGTAATAAATATTGATATTAAAACTCTTTTCAATAAAATTACACTGAATTACTATAGTGATTTTTTCGAAAAAGGAAGCCGTTACACCCCCTCAGAAATTGTTGAAATTGAAATAAAGAATGTGAATGGGGAAATCCGCACTATGCTTTGGAATTCGGCAGTAATATATGCGCCCCAAAGTAAAAATGTGATAGCAACTATTGCACAGGGACATGATATCACCGAACGGAAACTGGCCGAGCGGGAAATAAAAAAACTGAATGAACAACTCGAGCAACGGGTTCTTGAACGAACCGCTCAGCTCCAATCAGCATTCTGCGACCTGGAAACATTCAGTTATACGGCATCGCACGATCTTCGCACTCCGCTCAGGGCGCTGAATGGATTTGCGCATATCCTGCTCGAAGATTATGGCCCCAGGCTCGATGACGAAGGAAAACGCCTGCTCAACGTTATTATGGCAAATGCCAATAAAATGGGTGTGCTGATTGATGACCTGCTCTCGTTCTCGCGCAACGGGCGCCAGGAAATGAAATTTTCGTACATCAATATGCACCAGATGGCAAACGCAGTATTCGAAGAACTGGTACCGGGTAATCAAAAAATCAGTTTCAGCCTGCAACCCCTTGCAAAAGCTTACGGCGACCATGCCATGATCAGGCAGGTGTGGGTAAACCTGCTGAGCAATGCGGTTAAATTTACTTCACACAAGGAAAATCCAGGTATCGAGGTTGGAATGTTTACCGAAAATGATGAAACTGTTTATTTTGTGAAAGATAACGGCGCGGGATTCGATATCAATAATTCGCAGCATCTGTTTGGCGTTTTCAAACGCTTACATTCTTCACGCGATTTCGAAGGTACGGGCATCGGTCTTGCTTTCGTAAAGCAGATAATCCACCGCCACGATGGGCGTGTATGGGCCGATGCCAGGGTGAATGAGGGCGCAACATTCTTTTTTACTTTACCGACAATAAAGCGAAATTCATGAGCAATTTTATCATTCAATGCATACTGC
>DGQJ01000364.1:0-2062 GCA_002389705.1 Bacteroidales bacterium UBA4417 | reverse complement strand
CAGAGCGGGAATGGATTAAAAACAACCAATCCAAGATTATACTGGCCGTTGAAACAAATTACCCGCCTTTCGTTTTCATCGACTCGAACAACCGGATTTCGGGACTTGCTCATGAATATATTTCGCTCATCGAAAAAAAACTTGGCATACGCTTCAGGCAAAGGCAATTTTCGTCGCTCGACAGTATACTAAGCAATGCCCTTGCCGGCAAAGTGCAGATTGTAAACGCGGTAACAGCAACTCCCCATCGGTTGGAATTTCTCGAATTTACAAATCCGTACATTTCGGTACCCAATGTTATTATTGTCAGAAAGGATCATTTTGGTTCTATCAATAATAAAAACCTTGCCGGGCGAAAAGTATCCATGGTTCGCGGGTATGCAGTAGCTGAATATGTTGAGCAGCTTAAACTCAAAGTTGTTCCCGATCTGGTCGATAACAGTTTTACTGCATTGGCCAATGTATCGTTCGGTTACTCCGATGCTGCTATTATAGACCTGGCAACCGCTATTTACCTGATATCCTCGCATGGTTTCAGTAACCTGCAATTAGCTGATGAAATGCCGCTGAGCATTCAGCTTGCAATTGCAACAACCCGCGATGAGCCCATGTTGAAATCAATTATCCGCAAAGGGCTTAATGCAATTACTGCAAAAGAGCGCAAGCAAATCCAACAGCGATGGTTCGGTACTATTAACCCGGACCAGGCAACTGACAGGAGTATCCTGTACATCGTTGCAGGAATACTGCTTATACTGATTGCAGTTGTAACACTCGTTCTGTTATGGAACCGAACCCTGAGGCGCCAGGTGATACTTCGCACCCAGGCGCTGGCCAGGGAAAAAGAAGCGCTTGCAGAGAGCGAACAGAAATATCGTAATATTTTTGAGAATATGCAGGATGTTTTCTACGAAACATCTGTTGATGGTACAATTCTCGAGGTCAGCCCATCTATCACTACGCTTACCAATGGTCAGTACACCCGCGAGGAGATTATCGGCAAGTCGATGAGTGATTTTTATCCTGATCCCGATGCAAGGCTAAATCTGATGCTTACACTGCAGGAAAAAGGCTATTTGCAGGATTTTGAAATTGTATTGAGGAATAAGGACCTGTCCCTGGTGTATTGCATTCTCTCAGTTAAACTCTATTATGATAGCAACGGACTACCGGAAAAAACAGTGGGGAGCCTCCGTGACATTACCTTACGCAAAAAGGCGCAGGATGCACTTAAAGCAGAGCAGGAAATAATGAAGGCAATCACCGATGCTGCTCAGGATGCCATACTTATGATGGACCCGGCAGGGGGAATTTCTTTTTTAAACCCTGCAGCCCTGAGAATCTTCGGGTATTCATACGAGGAAATGATGGGTAAAAAACTTCACCAGTTACTTTCTCTTATACATAAAAACCAGGATTTTATGCCTGGGGTCGAAAATTTCATAAGCACAGGCATGCTTGCAGGCTCCGGCGAAATCATGGAACTTACGGCCATACACAAAGATGGCAGGGATGTAATTGTTGAAGTATCGTTATCGGGTATCAGTTTTCCTGATGGAAATTATACTGTTGGGATACTTCGCGATGTTACAGCTAAAAAACAAACGGAGGAAGCGCTACATAAAAGCCGTAAAGAATTCCAGTCGTATTTCGATGCAGGTGCGGTTGGTACCAGCGTAACCGGGCCCGATTCAAACTGGATAGAAGTAAACCAGAAACTTTGCCAGATGCTCAATTACCCGAAGGATGCATTAATAGGGCATTCATGGGCTGAGTTTACCCATCCCGATGATCTGTACGCTGACATTGAATTGTTCCATAAAGTGGTTGATGGTGAGATTGATGGCTATGAAATTGATAAAAGGTTTATCCGCAGCGATGGAAGCATACTGTATGTAACCCTTTCGGTGGTTTGTGTGCGCAACGACGACAAGTCTATACATCACCTGCTTGCCTCCTACAACGATATTACCGGGCGCAAGCTGGCAGAAGAAGCATTATCGCTTACCAATCGTCAGTACGAGAGCCTGATTAACAATATCGACGGCATAGTATGGATCGC
>DGQJ01000066.1 GCA_002389705.1 Bacteroidales bacterium UBA4417 | reverse complement strand
ATACTCGGCGAAATGGCCAAAACCATTACCGAACCCCGCGAAGATTACAAACCACATGTTCCGCGTATCGTTAAACTGACTATTCCCCGCGAATTTATCGGAGCCGTTATCGGGCCAGGCGGTAAAATCATCCAGGAAATGCAGCGCGAAACCGGTACCACCATCGTTATTGAAGAAGTTGGCGAATTTGGAATTATTGATGTAGTTTCGAGCAACAAAGCTTCCATTGATGCTGTGAAGGAAAAAATCAAACGCATTGTTGCCGTTCCCGAAGTAGGCGAAGTATACAACGGAACCGTGAAAACAATAACCGCTTTTGGTGCGTTCGTGGAAATTCTTCCCGGCAAAGACGGCTTACTCCATATTTCGGAAATTGAATGGAGCAGGCTTAAAGACGTGGAAAGCGTGCTTAAAGTTGGTGATAAAATCGATGTTAAATTAATAGAAGTTGATCCTAAAACGGGCAAGCTGAAACTTTCGCGTAAAGTATTGCTTCCCCGCCCTGAACAGAACGAAAACGGGGCAAAATAATCACTCCATTTCATAACACCTTCCCATTATTTATAAAGGGAAGGTGTTTTTTTTCACATTTGTGAAACCTGCTTCCCATTAATTGCGTATAGAGAACGCCAACACAAAATTTATACTATGAGGCAACTCAAAATAACTAAACAAGTTACCAACCGCGAAACCGCTTCGCTTGACAAATACCTGCAGGAGATCGGTAAAGTAGAACTGATTACGGCCGAAGAAGAAGTTCAGCTTGCTCAGCGCATTAAACAAGGCGACCGTGCAGCGCTCGAAAAACTTACCAAAGCCAACCTTCGTTTCGTGGTTTCTGTATCAAAACAATACCAGAACCAGGGGCTGAGCCTTCCCGACCTTATCAACGAAGGAAACCTTGGACTCATTAAAGCCGCTCAGCGTTTCGACGAAACCCGTGGTTTTAAATTTATTTCCTACGCCGTATGGTGGATTCGTCAATCCATCCTGCAGGCTTTGGCTGAGCAATCGCGTATTGTCAGGCTACCGCTCAACAAAATCGGGGCTATCAATAAAATTAATAAAGCTTACGCCAAACTCGAACAGGAATACGAGCGTGAGCCAAACAGCGATGAAATCGCTACCCTGCTCGAAATCAGCGAAAACGAAGTAAAAGAATCGATGCGCAACAGTGGCCGCCACGTATCAATGGACGCACCGCTGATTCAGGACGAAGACAATACCATGTACGACGTTCTGCGCAGCGACGACGGCCCGACACCTGAAACCGGGTTGCTGTACGAATCACTCCGCAAGGAAATCGACCGTGCTATTTCAACACTTACACCCCGCGAAGCCGATGTAATCAAATTATATTTCGGCCTCAATGGAAGCCATCCTTATACACTGGAAGAAATCGGCGAAAAATTCGATCTCACCCGCGAACGTGTAAGGCAAATAAAAGAGAAAGCCATCCGCAGGCTAAAACATACTGCGCGTAGCAAAATACTAAAAACCTACCTAGGGTAATATTTAAAAAGAGCGGATTGGTGTCCGCTCTTTTTGTTTAATTTTTTATCTACTTTTATACCCTTCAAAAAGCACTCCCTTAAAACATTTTACCTTCATGCCTATAATAGCCCCCTCCATCCTAAGCGCCGATTTCCTGAACCTTGGAAAAGATATTGAAATGATTAACCAAAGCCAGGCCGAATGGATTCATATTGATGTAATGGACGGGGTTTTTGTTCCCAACATTTCATATGGAATTCCAATTGTAAAAGCGGTACGTAAGGCTACCGGTAAAATACTGGATGTTCACCTGATGATCATTCAGTCCGAACGCTATTTTGAAGCTTTCCGCGACGCGGGTGCCGATATGATTACATTTCACTACGAAGCCTCAGTGCATTTGCACCGTTCTGTCGCAATGATTCATGAACTCGGAATTAAAGCAGGTATTGTTTTAAATCCCCATACACCGGTGAGTGTGCTCTCCGAAATTCTTCCGGATCTGGATATGGTTCTTCTGATGTCAGTCAACCCTGGATTTGGCGGTCAGAAATTTATCACGAACACGTATAGCAAAATTGCATCGCTCAAACAAATGATTACGGCAACAGGTAAAAACATACTGATTGAAGTAGACGGAGGAGTAGACCTATCGAATGCATCACAATTAGTTCAACACGGTGCAGATGTGCTGGTGGCAGGAAATACTGTTTTCTCCTCAGCCAATCCTCAGGAAACCATCCTAAAACTAAAGGAATAAAAATATAGCCGTAAGTTTACAGTACCAGATCTAAATTTCGGCCAATATCCTATCTATTATCCATTTATAATACATTTATTCAGGCACTTATACCGATGTCTTTTTATTTTTTCAATCAGTAATCATTTCAATATTTATGGCATATATTTGCATATAATAAAATTCGTCAGCGTTTATGAATAATGTATTTGAAGGACTGCAGCCTGAAAAAGTTTGGCAGTATTTTGGAGAGATTTGCAACGTGCCAAGGCCATCAAAAAAAGAAAAACTGATCTCCGACTATATTATCGGAGTTGCGCGCAGGCTGAATCTTGAACACGAAACCGATGAAGTCGGCAATATTCTTATCCGTAAACCTGCAACAGCAGGCTATGAGCATTTCCCGACTGCTGTGCTACAAAGCCATATTGATATGGTGTGCGAAAAAAACAGCGACACCTATCATGATTTTGAAAACGATCCCATTATTCCGCGGCGCGATGGCGAATGGATAAAAGCAACCGGCACTACCCTGGGAGCTGACGATGGAATAGGGATAGCCACCCAACTTGCGATTCTTGAAGCGGCCAATATTGAGCATGGCCCGCTCGAAATGCTTTTCACAATAGATGAGGAAACCGGTCTCACCGGGGCCAAAGGATTAAAACCAGGATTTCTGAAAGGGAAAGTGCTTCTAAACCTCGATTCTGAGGATGAAGGTGAATTGTTCATCGGCTGTGCAGGCGGGCAGGACACAAAACTTTTCATGAACTATTCGAGGGTTGCTGTAAATTTCGATTTCACCGGGTTCCAGATCAGGGTTTCAGGTTTACAGGGTGGCCATTCGGGCGATGATATTAACAAAGGCCGCGGTAATGCCGTTAAAATTTTAAACAGGCTCCTCTGGAGTTCCAGCCATCACTTCGAAATCAGGCTTTCGGAAATCGACGGAGGTAACCTTCGCAATGCGATTGCGAGGGAAGCATATGCAAATATTATCGTGCCAAACCGTTTCAGCAATGATTTTATTCAATACGTAAAAAAATTCAACGCAACCTTAAAACAGGAATATCGTATTTCGGAACCCGGCCTGCTCATAAGCTACCAGCAAACAGAACTTCCCTCCTTTCTAATCGACCTTTCAACCCAGGACCGACTGCTGAATGCTTTGTATGCCTGTCCGCACGGAGTAATAGCAATGTCAGCGGACATTCCGAACTTTGTTGAAACATCCACTAACCTGGCTTCGGTAAAGATGAATGAAAAAGTAATTGAAATCGGAACCAGCCAGCGAAGTTCTTCGGAGCATGGCAAGGAAGATGTGGTAAATATGGTTGAAAGCGTTTTCAGGCTTGCCGGTGCTAAAATAGTACACAACGACGGTTACCCGGGATGGACACCCAATCCAAAATCACCAATCCTGGAAACTACCCGCGAAGCATATGTGAAACTATTCGGTAACGAGCCCAAGGTACTTGCAATACACGCAGGTCTTGAATGCGGACTGATAGGTGAACAATATCCTGGAATTGATATGATTTCGTACGGCCCAACTATCAAAGGTGCACACTCGCCTGACGAACGCCTCGAGATTGCAACTGTTCAAAAATTTTGGGACCTGACACTGGAAGTATTAAAAAACATTCCGCACTAATCACTATACCAAGCAAAATTGAAAAGGCTGCTCCGGAAGAGCAGCCTTTTCAATCTATATAATAAGGTATGGTATGGATTATTTTCTTTTAGAGCCCAACACTGAATCCCACACGAATCACCGGGTTAATATAGGGTGAATCCGGAGTATCGTTTAAATTCCACAGTGCCAGGATATACATAGCTGAATTACCACCAATAGGCTGATTATATCCGCCGCCTACAAAAAAGCTGTTAAACTGTTCTCGTGTTACCGCATACCCGGGAACCTCGGTGTTATAAGCCAGGGTTTCAAATTCGATGTGCGCAAAGAGGTTTTCCCA
>DGQJ01000196.1 GCA_002389705.1 Bacteroidales bacterium UBA4417 | reverse complement strand
GGTGAATCAAGTTTCTGGGTATGATGTATTTCGACCATCGAAGGCAAATACATGGGATATTCCTTCAGCAAGCCTGCCAGCCTGCGGTTGATATCGAAAAAAATATTCACACCAATACTAAAGTTACTGGCATAAAACATGGTGTTGCCGGTGCTTATGCAGTCAGCGCTTACCTTCTGTAACTGGTCGTGCCAGCCGGTAGTTCCTACAACCACGGGAATTCCGGCTTCAAAACACTTGTAAATGTTATCGAGAACAATAGCCGGCATCGAAAACTCAATGGCAACATCGCAGCCTGGCAGCTGTTCCCACTTTTCTTTCCAGTCATTTTCATTATCAATGGTCAGGCCGATGGTATGGCCATGCTCAGTTGCAATTTTTTCAACTTCGTGTCCCATTTTTCCATAACCCAGGAGCGCTATCTTCATATCAGGTACAATGAAAGGTTCTGTTTGATTTGTTTTGATTTATTTGAAACAGAAGTGTTTCTAAACTATGCTGTTCGTTAAAGCAATGGCTGATTGCAGTTGATGGAGTGTTGCTTTACTGGTCAGAAACGAAGCGTAAGGTTAATTCCGCCGGCCATGCTTTTAGCTGTATTCATTCCCAGGGTTGGTACCCAGGGCTGAACCTTCAGGCTCAGGTCGTTACTGATGTTATAGTCGAAAAAGTGAGCGTCAACTACGGCATCAACCACGGTAAGTATGTACCACACACCNNGGCGGGATGGGAGTAAAAATATTTAGCGGGGTAGGCGGGTAGTTTACCTGGCTTGTAACGGTTGTCCATTCGTAAGCATCTTTCAGTTCATGATAATTTTTACTGTTAAAAGTAATAAAGTAGATCATGGTTCCAAAACCGGCGTAAACAATGGGCATTTTCCAGTATTTGTGGTTATATGCCTGGCCCGAACCTGGTAGCACCAATGCAAGCACCATTGCCTTCCGTGGCGAATGCTGTACTTCGGGTTTAACCGGCGATACAGTAATTTTTGCGGCTGTGGTATCCTGGGCACTGAGCCTGCCTGCAGGCAGCACCAGGAAAATTGCTGTAAGTATAAAAACAAAACAAAGCCCGCAGACCTTGTTGATAAAGGATATCGGACTTTGTTCCTGTGATTTGATAGTGTTTCTGGATGTATTTATCACTGCTGTTATTCAATTCCTAACTTTGAAATGATGGCTTGCAAGTCGTCGTCCGAAACAAAAGGAATAATGATATTGCCTTTGCCTTTTGGATTCCGGTGCAGCTCAACTTTCCGGTTTAAACGTGCCTGTATCGAATCTTTCATGACTTCGTACTTCAGTGGAAGTGCTATTTTGGAAGGTTTGGTAACAGTGGTAACTAATTTATCAAATTGCCGTACCAGTTTCTCCACGTCCCGCACTGATAACGCTTCAGCTATAATTTTTCGTGTAATAAGCAGCTGTTTATTTTCATCATTAACGTTTATTAACGAACGTGCATGCCCCATACTAATGGAATTATCCCTGATGGCAGCCTGAATTTCGGCCGGTAACTTGAGCAGGCGCAGGTAATTGGTAACAGTTGATCGATTTTTGCCGACACGTTTACTTAACTCGTCCTGTGTAAGGTTACATTCTTCAATAAGCCGGTTATAGCTGATTGAAATTTCGATGGCATTCAGGTTTTCGCGTTGAATGTTTTCAATCAGCGCCCATTCGAGCATCTGTTCGTCGTTTGCAACACGGATATAACAAGGCAGAGTATCGATTCCGGCAAGTTTCGAAGCCCTGTACCTGCGCTCGCCCGAGATAAGCTGGTACTTATCGTAACCCATTTTGCGAACAGTAAGCGGCTGGATAATACCTTGCTCGAGGATTGATTGTGATAGTTCGGCTAAAGCAGATTCGTCGAAATCTTCCCTGGGTTGAAAGGGATTGGTTTCAATTTTATCGATCGGCAGATTGGCGATAGCACCGGCAACATAATTACCCGAAATGTCTTTCGAGGTGATATCTGTTTCAGGGCTTTCGAGTATTGCACTCAATCCACGTCCTAATCCTGTCTTTTTCTGAATTGCCATTATTCCTGAACCTTTATTTCTTTTTGATCTTGTGTTAATGTAGTCATGTTGTTTTTCTGCAATACTTCTCGGGCCAGGTTCAGGTAATTGAGCGAACCTGTGCTTCCGGCATCGTGCATCAACACGGTTTGCCCGAAACTCGGGGCTTCGGCAAGGCGGGTGTTACGGGCAATAATGGTATTAAATACCATGTCCTGGAAATGGGTTTTTACTTCTTCTACAACCTGGTTCGATAAACGCAGCCTGCCATCGTACATTGTAAGCAAAATGCCTTCAAAATCGAGCTTCGGATTGAGCCTCGACTGTACTATTTTTATGGTATTCAGCAGCTTGCCAAGACCTTCGAGGGCGAAGTATTCGCATTGTACAGGTATAATTACCGAATCGGAGGCCACCAGTGAGTTCACAGTAACCAATCCCAGCGATGGCGAGCAATCAATCAGTATGAAATCGTATTGGTCGCGTAGTTCTTCAACCACTTTACGCATCATAATTTCGCGGTCGGTCAGGTTGATCATTTCAATTTCGGCACCTACCAGGTCGATATGTGCCGGAAGCAGGAAAAGGTTTGGTGTGCTGGTTGTAAGAATAATATCCTTTGCCTTCACCTCTTCAATGATGCATTCATAAATGCTGGCTTTTACTGCTTTTGGATCAAAACCAACGCCGGAAGTTGCATTTGCCTGTGGATCAGCATCTATGATGAGTGTCTTAAATTCCAATACGGCCAAAGCAGCCCCAAGGTTAATTGCGGTGGTAGTTTTGCCCACGCCGCCTTTTTGGTTCGCTATGGAGATTATTTTTCCCATTCGTGAAGGATTGTTTTGTTGTAAAATGTTTAAATCCAATGATTTATGTGTAGTATTCCGAAATTTTTGGGTTCGGATTCACAGCTGTAATAGCGGGCAAAGGTACAAAAAAGCACATGCTGTTTTGCCCCTGTGTTAATAAGTTTTTGGGGATGTTTTATAGTAAACCTGCTGTTGCTGCAGGTCATTTCCCGAATCCTGAATATGCCTGAAACCCTGGTTTATTCAGTTGTTCCGTCACCTGTATTTACAGGATCAACATCAGTGAGCAACCTCTTTACTTCTTTATATACTCTTTCGGGTGGCTCTTTTCCTGTGTCAATAAATGAATAGGCGTCCTGAAGACCATGCAGGAATTTTTCGAAGTCTTCCTGATAAAGAAATATTTTATGTTTATCGTATACAAATTTGCCCAGCGCATTATCAAACCGTTTCTTGCTCTCGGTAACTGTAATGTACAACTCTTTATCGCGCGTGCTTTTAACATCAAAAAAGTAGGTGCGTTTTCCAGCTTTCACCGCTCTCGAGAATACATCCTCTCTGGTATCCAAATAATCAAACTCTTCCATCTTTTAATCAAATTACTGGTTAAATGATTACTCCTTCTTTATTGCAAATGTAGAAATTATTTTTCAATCAGCAACGGTAACATTTTTAATGTTTTTTTAATTCATGTCCCTTGAAATGTCGGCCATTGAACGGATTTTGCTTTGCATCACCGGTAAATAGCATGTTCAATCATTACTTAATTGATCAAAACACTTTTTGAGTTGTAAAAGCTGTTAGTTCCGGTTTTAATTTTTTTTGAAACGGGAAACGGCATCTGTAATATATTGTTATTGTTATTATTGCATATTGTTGTTACGTGCTTTCGGCTGTTTACAGGCCAGGCCTTTGTATTTTTAAATAGCTGATTGGTTCAAATTCCTTACCTTTGCCACCTCATTCATTAAAGGTTCATTTACATTTTATGTTAAGCAGAAGGTTTCTTCGGATAAAAGTAATGCAGGCAATTTATGCTTTTCAACAGGAAGGTCCTGAAAACATAGGCGCCGGCGAAAAACAACTTATCGTAAGTCTCGATAAACTTTACGAGCTCTATATCCACCAGCTTTCACTCATTGTGGAACTGTCAGATTTCGCAAAAAGGCGCATCGAAGAAAACCGGATGAAACAACTTCCTACCGCCGAAGACCTTAATCCCAACCTGCGTTTTATTCAGAATCATTTTATCCAGCAACTGGAAAATAACCGCGATTATAAACGGCGTGTTGCTTCCTATAAAATAAACTGGGTTGATGAAGAAGAAATGATCAGGAAATTTTATAACCAGATGCGTGAGGATGAGGCTTATATCGCGTACATGAACAAGCCCGAAGTAAGCTATGCCGATGAGAAACAACTGGTCGAAATGGTTCTGCTCAGGTTGTTCTCCGAATCTGAATACCTGAGGAGCTATTTCGACGAACGGAATATTTTCTGGAGCGAAGATTTCGATATCGCTGTTATGATGGTGGATAAAACCATAAAAGGATACCGCGAAACTGCCGACGAATTTACCAGCCTGCCCACCTTGCTGAAGGACGAAAACCACAGCGATGGCAGCGAGGATATGCAGTTCGTTAAACAATTATATCGCAAAACGCTGGTTAACAATGTCGAGCTCAATAATGTGATCAGCGAGCGGGCTTCCAACTGGGACCTTGAGCGTATCGCCATCATGGATACCATCCTTATTAAAATGGCTATCACCGAACTGATTGAATTTCCATCCATCCCTATTAAGGTTACCCTGAACGAGTATATTGAACTGTCAAAAGAATACAGTTCGCCCAAGAGCAAGGTGTTTATTAACGGCGTTCTCGATAAACTGATTATCGACTACAAGGAACAGGGGATTATCCGTAAAGCAGGTAGGGGACTGATGGAGTAGGATAAACCAGCTACCTGCCGATTAATCCAATTTGATGAGCAAACAGTTCAGCACCGGCAAGCCCGGAATAATATCCCTTTAAACGATTCGTGAACCGAAATGGAACCTGGTTTTTTTGTCAGAAATTATACCGAAACCGATTTCCCTGAAATGATTATGCTCTGGGAAGCTCTCGGACTGGGAGGTGCCCACAGGGGCGACGATAGCCAGGTAATTACCCGTACACTTCAAATGGGTGGAGAACTTCTGTTGCTTGTTGAACAGGTTTCAGGGAAAATTATTGGAACTTCGTGGCTTACTGTCGACGGCAGGCGGACATACATTCATCATTTCGGGATCCACACCCAATACCAGGGCAGGGGATTGGCAAAGTTGTTACTCGAAGCTTCTTTGAAAGTGGCTAAAACTTTTGGCATGCAGATTAAACTCGAAGTGCATAAAGACAATGCTATAGCAATTTCGTTATACACCAAATCCGGGTTTGTTTCGCTGGGCGACTACCAGGTATATATTATCCGCGATATTTCGGCGATATATTGATCATAAACTTCTGAATTGTTACTTTTGCACAGCAATAATTTAAATAAATGAAAAAACTGCCATTAATCACACTGATCTCAGCCTTTGTTCTGCTGATGTTTGTTTCGTGTAACTCCACAAGTACCGGCCCGGAGAAAGCCGCTGCAAGCGCTGCCGACTCGGTTACAACGCCTCCGGATAAAGAAAATATGCCTGTGATCAGTTTTGAGGAAGATACACACGACTTTGGAAAACTTACTGCCGGCGAAAAAGTTACCTACGCTTTTAAATTTAAAAATACGGGCAAATCGGTGCTTATCATTTCCAATGTAAGCACTTCATGCGGATGCACTGTGTCATCATACCCTAAAAAACCAATTCAGCCGGGCGAAGGAGCTACCCTTGATGTTACTTTTGACAGCGAGGGCAAGCAGGGTTTTCAATCTAAAACTATAACCGTGAATACCAACGCTGAGCCAGCAACTGCTTATCTCCACATTAAAGTGCAGGTGGTTGAATCAGTTGAATAAATGTCTTTGTTCAAATAATAATAATTTAATCACGTTAAAATCAAATCCGATGAATTTACTTCAAATTTTATTAATGGCTCCTCCTCCCGGAGGAAATGCAGGTGGCGGCGGAATGGCCAGTTCACTCATTTTTTTAGTTCTCATCTTTGTAGTTTTCTATTTCTTCTTTATCCGCCCACAGGTAAAGAGGCAGAAAGATCAGAAGAAATTCAGGGAAGGCCTCTCGAAAGGACAGAAAATTATCACCATTGGTGGTATCCACGGCCGCATTGTTGAACTTCAGGATACTACTGTAACCATTGAAGTTGAAGGTGGTGTAAAACTTAAACTCGAAAAATCTGCAGTTGCAGCTGATTCGCAGGATCAACTCACCGGCGAACCTGCTAAATAGTTGTCGGGAAAACCAGCAAAGATGGCGAAAAGCCAGGGACGACAACAAGAAGGTTGTTTCCCTGGCGCGGCTTCTAAACTGTAATATTTGATGTATTATGGCCCTTGACAGCCAAAGTGAAGTTATAGGCAAGTCACCCAACACAGACCGGAAACAACACCGATCACATCCAAGATTGGTTGTTTTTCTGGTCTGTCTTGTCATTAGTATGCTTATGTGGCTGTTCATTGAGCTGATGAAAGATTATACGGATGAGGTTAAGTACCAGGTTAGTTTTATCAATGTCCCTAAAGATCTTATCCTGACTAATGGCGGTGAAAACCAGATAACCATCGGGATGAATGCCCAGGGATTTGAATTGCTGGCCGCAAAATATTCTCCAAAACCTCGGATACTTACCATCGATTTGTCGTCGCTCAAAATTCGCCCGTCCGAAAACGGGTATGGTGCTTTCCTCACTTCTTCCAAAATAATTGAGCAGCTTGGCACACAGATCCGCTTTCAAAAGCAGATAGCCTATATTAAACCGGATACCCTGTTTTTCAGGTTTTCGGAGGTGTACCGGAAGCATGTTCCCGTAAAGCTAAATATTAACTATACGCTGGGCGGGCAGTTCGATATTACCGATACCATTGGCGTTAGCCCTCGTTTTGTTACTGTTTCGAGCATCAAGGATATTATTGATACTTTATCCTTTGTGAGTACTCAGAAATTAAACCTTACCCAGCTCGATAGCAGTATCAGTGTAAAAGTTCCGCTGTTTAAAGGGCGACGGGCCGAGCTCTTAAAATATTCAAATGATTCGGTTACCGTGAGCCTGAGGGTTGAAAAAGTTACCGAAGCAGGTTATACCATTCCTGTTTCAATATCAGGAAATGGTGAAAATTTAAAAATATTTCCCGATAAAATAGAAATTATATGCCGGGTTCCATTAACGGTGTTTCCGCATATCGATGCTTCCGATTTTTCGGCCCAGGTTCAGTACCTGCCATCGTTAATGAAAGAAAAAAGGCTTAAAGTTAATCTGACAAGGGCGCCGCAACGCGTAAAAGTGTTGAAAATAATACCTGAAGAGGTTGAATATATTATTATTGCCAAATGAAACGCATTGGGCTCACCGGCAATATAGGCACCGGAAAATCGACCATTGCCCGTATTTTCGAAGTGTTGGGTGTGCCGGTTTATCATGCCGATATGCGGGCCAGGCAATTGATGGAAACGGGTTCAGTGATTGCCGGGGTTGAAAAATTATTTGGAAGCCAGGTGTTGAACAGTAGCCGGCAGGTCGACAGGAAAGCATTGGCAGCCTTGGTTTTTAAGGATAAGCAAAAACTCGAAGCACTCAATAACCTGGTTCACCCTATGGTAGAAAAAGATTTCACCACCTGGTGCGAACATCATAACAATTACCCTTATGTTCTGCATGAAGCGGCCATCCTTTATGAGAGTGGATTTGACCGGTTTTTCGAAGCTAGCATCCTGGTAGTTGCTCCGCTTGAAATCTGTATCCGTCGTGTAATCAACCGTGATTCTGTCGCAAGGGAAAATGTGCTAGAAAGAATTGAAAATCAATGGCCGCAGGAAAAAAAACTGTTACTGGCACAATACGTGGTTACTAATGACGAAACCACCCTGGTGATCCCGCAGGTACTCCGTATTCACCAGCAGATTCTTGGCTCCTGATTACTGCCAGGTGCTATTGTACAATACTGAAATTAAACATAGGGGTTTCCAGTTTCCCCATCAGCCGCACCCAAACCGGCAAAAGCTGTTCCGTTCCCCTGGCAGCTGATATGTCGCCAAGGTCAATTATCTTCGTCCAGCCAAAAGACTGCAGCAGGTTTTCAACTTCAGTTTTAGCACCGGAATCATTTCCACATATAAATACGTTGCCCGGATCCTTCAGGAAACCCGGGTTCACCATCAGCTGGCAATTCATGGTATTGAGTGCTTTTACCACTTTAACATCTGGAAACTGGTGCTGAATGGTTTCGCCCAGTGAGTCGGTGTTGCAGATGGTGAGTGTGGGTGGCATTCCTTTTGAGAAATCAAGCGGATTAGCCACATCAATCAAAATTTTACCCTGAAGGTTTTCGCGACCGGCCAGTTGTAATGCTTCCAGCGAAACCTTCCCTGATGTGCAATTAAATATTATTTCGCCAAAAGCAGCTGCATCCGCAAAGGTTCCATTGGTAGCCAGTGTACCGATTTTATTTTTCCAGGCAATGGCTCTTTCATTGTTTTCGGTGCGCGACCCCATCATTACTTTGTGGCCCAGCGACACCAGTTTGGTGCCGAGCACTTCGCCAACCATCCCGGTTCCAAGCATGGCTATATTTTTCATCAGCTTTTTGTTTTGTATGATTAAACACAATACCTGTTTAAAAGTTTGATCATAACTGCATGTAATGAAATGCACCGGAAATGATTAATCACATACAGGCTGTATGGATATTGAGCCGGAAATCCTATTTTTGCAACTGTAACAATTTTAAATCCGCGATTTATGTCAGAAATAATTTTAGGTGTTGGTTCCAGGGTTAAACATCCGCAGTTTGGGAAAGGTGTTGTTGTTCAGATTCGTTCTGATGCTTACGAAATTGGATTTATTGAGTACGGGGTGAGGCAGCTTATGCGCGATTACGAAGGACTTGAGGTAATTGAAGCCATTGAAACACCTTCCGACCTGGCTACCTACGAAAAAATAGAAAAAAGCCTTACCCGCGTCCTGCGGAAGTTCAGCGACATCCAGGAAACGGTACCGCTCGGGCAGAAATGGACCGGCGGTAAAATGGTACTGATGCCCGGCGATAAGTCATTGAAGGAAAAGGAAATCCCGATAGAGACCTTTTTTCATAAAATTGTAATGGTACGCGATCGTGTGCGGGTGATGGAACAACGCATTAACGCCAGCAACCTCTCGGATGAGGAAAAAGTTGATCTTGAGCAATATATTACGCGCATTTACGGCAGCCTGACCACATTCAACGTGTTGTTTAAAAATAAAGATGACCAGTTTGTTGGCGAAAAAACACAATAGCCATTCATAATTTATCGAAAAACAAAACAGCCGTTACCCATAAGTAACGGCTGTTTTAGTTAGTAAAGCAAAACTGGTTATAAATTTGCCCTGAGGGTTACATATATATTCCTGCCTGGGGCACTGATACCACTGGCAAAATTGCGGTAATGTTTGTCGAGCATATTTTCGAAGCCGGCCTGAAGGCTAATATTCTGGTTAAACTGGTAGCCTGCCCTGAGATTCAGCGTATACCATGCCGGCATCCCGTCGGCAGTGGCATAAG
>DGQJ01000008.1 GCA_002389705.1 Bacteroidales bacterium UBA4417 | reverse complement strand
AGCTGGCTGTTCGAAGGAGGTACCATTGAAGGTGCAATGCCAACGGCCAACGGCGAAGACAATATTGATAACCTGAAAAAAGTCGTCAACCAGTACAATGGCGGAAAAGGTCCTTACATGGTTGCTGAGTTTTACCCGGGCTGGCTCGATCACTGGGCTGAACCATTCCCGAAAGTATCCACCGTGGAGGTGATGAATCAGATGGTTAAATACCTCGACAATGGAGTTTCATTCAATTTCTACATGGTTCACGGGGGTACAAATTTTGGCTTTACCACCGGCGCCAACTACGATAAAAACCACGATATTCAACCCGATATGACCAGTTACGATTACGATGCCCCCATCAGCGAAGCCGGGTGGGCCACGCCTAAATACATGGCTATACGCGATGAACTGAAAAAACGTGCTTCGAACCCAATACCCGAAGTTCCTGCCGCATTTCCCGTTATTACCATACCATCCATCAGGTTGAATAAAGTGGTTGATATGGCCTTGCTGAAAGAAAAAATGAAACCCGTAAGCAACGATAATCCATTAACTTTCGAAGACCTCAACCAGGGGCATGGTTATGTGCTTTACAGCAGGAAGTTTGTACAGCCTATCAGCGGAAAGCTTGAACTAAAAGGATTGCGCGACTTTGCCACCGTTTATGTAAATGGTGAAAAAGCGGGCGAATTAAACCGGTATTACAAAAATTACACCATGGATATTGATATCCCGTTCAACGCAACGCTGGAGATACTGGTCGAAAATATGGGACGTATCAATTACGGATCCGAAATTATACACAACCTGAAAGGCATTATCAGCCCGGTACTGATCAATGGGATTGAAATAACCGGCAACTGGCAGATGTATAAGTTCCCGCTCGAAACCAAACCTGATCTTTCTGCTTTCAGCAATAAGAACACAAAAGGCCGTCCGGTATTTTACCAGGGCAATTTTACGCTCAGCAAAACAGGGGATACTTTCCTGGATATGCGAAACTGGGGCAAGGGGATTGTGTTTGTGAACGGGCATCACCTGGGGCGCTACTGGAGTGTGGGGCCGCAGCAAACACTTTACCTTCCGGGCGTATGGCTCAAAAAGGGTGAAAATGAAATTGTGATTTTCGAACAACAGAATGACAGCCTTCAAACGGAAGTGAGCTGTATCACCACCCCAATACTGGAAGATTTAAAAACAAAACCGTAAGTCAAAATTGGTTTCCGGATGATTAAACATTGAATCGGGTATTGCGGATTTGATGTAAACCAGCGAGGCTGCCCGACGGGCAGCCTCGCTGGTTATGCTGAGTTTTAATTTGAGTAATACGGGTTTGCTGGTAGCGAAGTAATACTGGTTGTAAGAGTTTTACGATTATTTATTACCGGGTAGCTCATCCGAAGTAGCAGTGGCTGTCGAATTGTTTTCTGAGTATTTGCGGGCATCAAATTTCAGGTAGCTGAAATCATCTGCCGGAAGTTCGTCGGTGCTCACCGGGTTTATGGTATTTGTGTAGGCATTTACATCAAATTTATAAGCAGTGTTTTCGGTTTCGGGTAATTCGTATGCCTCGGGGTCGCTGGTTTCGTTTGCGGTATAAGCGTTTACATCAAATTTCAGGTAGCCAGGCTCGTTTGCAGGCATTTCCATATTTTCAGGATCAACAGATTCCGTATTTATGTATTTGTTTGCGTCAAATTTCAGGTATTCATTCTCATTAGCCGGCAGTTCCATATTTTCGGGATCAGCGCTTGCACCGGCAGTGTAAGTGTTTACATCGAATGCGTAGCGGTTATATTCATTTGCCGGCATGTCCATCGATTCACTTTCTTCGGCCAGGTAATCACTTGCGTGAAATTTCAGGTAGTCGAAAGTGTTTTCGGGAACTAAGGCGGTTTCTTCATCATTGCCCGAAATGTAGTTTGCAACATCGAATTTGAGGTAGCTAAAAACTGTTTCCGGGGCAACTTTTACTTTTGGGGTTTCAGCATTGGTACGTTCTGCAACGGCTGTTGATTCAACAACTACCAGGTTGGCCGGAATGTACGAAAGATCATTGATCAGGGCTGCATATTGGGTTTCAGTATGTGCGGTAAATTGAGTTTTGTTTGAATTGATGAGGAGAAAAAATGCAGCGAAAGTTGATAAAAGAACTGATGTTTTCATGGCTTTCGGTTTTTATTCTCTTTCGAGGTTTTTGATTTTAGGTGAATGATTTTGTTTGCCTATATGACGTAAGTGGTATAAAATTGTTACAGAAAATGCTGATAATGAGGGTTTAAATCGGCAAATGCCGGTAAACCATCGGTGAATGTTTTTTTTGTCCGGGTAAATCATTGTTTATTTTTTGGGTAGTATATATGCCTGTTTACCGGCAAAATATTACCATACTCGGCGCTACGAATATTATGTTTTAATGATTTGAAAAGTCAATTTTACATCAACAGAAATGGTTTTAGCTTAAATTTGGGAATTATTAGCCGTATCGGCCGTCGGGTTGTTATGTGCCGAAATCAATTAAAGCTAACGTTATGAAAAAAATACTTTTTATCCTGTGTATGATGGTTTCACTTTTTACGAATGCCCAGCCTGTTGCCCCCAAAACGGCCTTGCTTATTATCGATATTCAGAATTTCTATTT
>DGQJ01000007.1 GCA_002389705.1 Bacteroidales bacterium UBA4417 | reverse complement strand
GAAATTATCAGGCTGTTGCAGGTTCCGCTCAGGGGCGAACTTACGGCTTAGCTTAGATCCGGAAGCACAAGTATTGGTCTAAGTGGCTGCTGAATTGGTATTTTAAAGGTTAAGATGGGTGAGGAGCGATGGGGCGAGGGGAGACACGGAGACATGGAGACACNNGGAGACACGGAGAGAGGCGAAAGGAAAAGGATTTTATGTACGTTGGGATCCCAATATGACATCTTAAATCCTGATTTTCATTTCAGTACAGTGCGACCTTCATTGATTGCTGCCACAGTCAGGCCGGGGTCATCGGACCTCCATTTACTACAACTTTCTTCGGACTTCCGACTTCCCGCTTCCGTCTTCCGTCTTCCGTCTTCGGACTTCGGACTTCCGACTTCCGACTTTTACTCAACCTAATTCAGATTCTAAGCAAATTCAATCAGTCCATTCTCTTTTATCCAAACATCATTAATTTCGCCACTGGCGTTTCTGCGATAAATATTTGAGACACTCAAGTTTCAATTTGGAAATATTTTTTACCTCGCATCCCCATATTTAGCTCATATTTAATTGATATATATCGCTTTAGATATTTTGGCAATATTATTGTACATACTATTATACAATCGGAAACCCGGTGTATGTAAACCGGCATAACCCGATACACTAACTGAACTAACTCGTTTACACAACTCAAAGGTTTAACCTTTTTACTGCCTTGCAGCAAAATAACAGGCCCAGAGTTAAAACCAAACTGATGAAAACACTTGTATGCCCGTGGTTCGTGATATCCCTGAAGCCATTCTTAGCCAGGGTTTTGCCGCTGTTCAGCGCAAGAAAATCATCTCCAAAACTTTTTACAATTCAGTTACCTGCACGCGGTGTATTGCGTGGTGCATCATGTTTGTTTTTACAAATGATTGCCGCATTTTACGCCAAAATCACATCATTTTACTACGGGAATTATCACTGTCTTAATCATATTTAAATCTAAACTTCAAACTACCATGGAATTGAAACTCGTAAACCAGCACAACTCGGAAACTATGTCGAACCACGAACACAGGCGTAGCATGCGCGAACAGGTAGCCAACAGCAAAGGCACCGAATGGATGGTAAACAGCTATATTGCCTGGCAGCAACGTTCGCCGTTAGCCAGCGAACCTAAAAGAAATTCAGCCTCATTTCTGAAATTAGTAAGCCAGCTCCAGCCCCGCGAAACCCAGGTAAGGCGTGCCATGGCCTTTTCATTCAGGGTAATAGTGGTTATTGTTGGGCTGCTGCTGATCGGGAAAAGCAGGTGGTAGATTCAAATCTATCATTTTTAACTTTCCTTTCTCAAAAACCAAAAACGTTTCTGTTTTTACAGTCATTGCGGGGAGGTACGACGAAGCAACAGGGCGTGTCATTATTATGTAATTACAGGTCAATACATACGCGATAGGCCTTCAAGTTGAATTATTTGCCAGGCATTTGTCTTGGTCAATTGATTATAATGTCCTGTTAACAAGCCTGAAAGCCTGGTGATCTCTTGTGAAAAAAAGAAGGCATTTACGGTAAGCTGTGAAGGAATCCAGGCAAACAGTTTTACGAAGCAAATTTTTCAAAATGCCACTTCCTGTCCCAAATTGGAATCAATTCAGGCTTTGTTCACATATTAATATCTGCATACAATACTGGTCGTTATTAATTTATCTGATCAAAATAAATTAATCGCAAATCGAAAAATTCAGCCGTGGAGCAGTAAATTGCTCATTAAATGTTGAATAGACCTGCCATGATCAAGAATAGATACCCCCGGCCGGATAGCTATTTTTAGGCATACCCAAAACTGAATGATCATTTCCCCAGTCAAATGAAATTTCTGGTTTATACAGGCTAAAGTATTGGTTATAAATGCATAAAATATTGAAGTTTAAATTGAAGGCTTATTTCTATGTATCTATTCAGGGATTGAACCAAAAATATTAACAGGAAGCACTTTGGGATCAAGTACAAAAGGTAAGGATTCGCAGAATCCCGAACCACGTTTTGAACATATAGTGCATTGAGGCAAAATGGCAGTTACATTGTAGCACATTTTGGCTTACTTTTTGTAATTTAAACACAACAAGTCCGATGTAAATTTATAATTAAAGTTCCGCTGTTTTTCAGTAATAACTTATTGAATTTGAAACACTTTTTCAGAACAAATTATCGACTCGAACGTTATAAATATTTCAAGGAATTGTGTGATATCGAATCAATTATAGGTTTGAAAAAGGAATGTTGGGATTGGTAAAATCCAGATCTATACTCAAAAATACAAAACAATTGCTTTTTGATGTCTTAAATAACAACCTATGAAAAAGTTCATCCCTGAAAATTTCAATGCTGATTTCGAAGGCAAAGTCCTTTCCGGGTTTAAACCTCTTAGGATCAACACATCGAAAAGACAGTTCCCTTTATTTGAATTGCTTCCGTTTATTTTGCTTTTCGCATTAATTATATCAGGAACCGGGCTTCAGGCTGCAACAAAAACCTGGAACAGCGCAGTATCAGGCGTTGGCCTCGACTGGACGCTGGGCTCGAACTGGATTGGAGGCATTGCTCCAATAGACGGCGATGATATTGTATTTGGAAACCCTAATGCAGTTATTTCATTCTCAACCATGCCGCCAACTGATGTTTCGTATAATTCAATTACTATTAATAATGGAATTATAAAGCTGGCTTCCGGTACACCCATCACAATTACTGTTGGTGGAAATGCTGGCATTGATCTTTTTATAGCTAGCAATAAGGGTTTAGATTTAGTAAGCAATATAACAATAACTTTAGCTCAAAATTCAACTGCTTTTGTGTATGGGATACTCACAATCTATAATGGCTGTACATACAACTGCAGTGCAACCAATGCAGTCACTGAAGTTAACGGGCTAATTAATGATACAGGAAAAGGGATCATTTCAAACAAAGGAACAGTTACATCTGCATCCTCATCAAGTTTTAAATTTAATTCCTACTCAACTTATCAGCACTGGCAGGAAGGGGGACAGATTCCATGGGCAACCTGGCATACAACTTCAACATGCAATATATCGCTGGCCAACAATATATCACCTGATCCCACCCGGTTTGCCCAGGAATTCGGCAACCTGGTATGGAACTGCAACCCAAACTTACGAACGACCAATATAACCTTTGCCCCCTACCTGAAAACAGTAAAAGGAAAGCTGATTATTGAGCGCGAGGGTTCGAGTGAATATCCATTAACCAATTATATTTTGCTTTGCAATGCCGCCACCGGAACATTGTCTATCGGCGATTCTCTTCGTATCGGGGGTTTTACGCATATCGACGGGGGCATTGTAAATGTGGGCATAGGAACCACCATAAAACGTGGTTATCAATATGCAGGCGCTTTACTTACTATGAACGGCGGCACCTTAAATACACCTTATCTCACGGTGGGTCCGCATGTGCTGATTAGTGGCGAAAGCGCTTATTTTAATACCACTACCGGCATTACTATTTTGGGAGGTACAGTTAATATTAACGGGGCATTAACCATACATCCCACCTGCATATTCAGGAGTACAAATACTCCTGCCATCAATATCAAGGGGAACTTGACCAATAACGGCAGTTATCTGAAAGACCGCGAAACAATAACATTTAACGGAAATTCCTCTCAAATTATCCAGGGCACTTCGGTTACTACTTTCTATAACCTGAATATTAACAATGCAGCAGGCGTTAGTTTACAACAGGACGCCAGGGTTTGGAATACGCTCAATTTTACAAGCGGAAAAATTACAACCGGCACTAAAACCCTGATGCTCGATGTAAATGCTACCCCGGTTTCGGGGGCAGGTGCCGGCAGATACGTGTATGGTAACTTAGGCATAAGCATACCGGCCAACACCTCATCGGTAACCTTTACCATTGGCGATGCTTCTGCATATACCCCTGTTACCCTTGCTTTCAGCGGCACACCAACCAACACCATTGGAAACATTATAGCCAGTACCAAAACCGGTCTGCACCCCAATATAGCAACCACAGGAATTTATGGCATAGATCAGACGAAAAGCCTGAACAGGTATTTTACCCTCGCCAATAATGGTACAACTTTCGGCACCTGCAGTGCCACTTTTACATTTATAAACCCCACCGATCTGCCTGGCGCTGCCGATCCTTTGATTTTTATGGTGCAGCGGTTTGCTCCTAATTCCTGGTATCCTACCACAATTGGTACACGAACCATAACTACCACCCAGATTACAGGACTCTTACAAACCGATTTCGGCGATTTCCAGGCAGGGCAAATGAAATGCACCGCACCTGTCAATACGTATACTATTACCGGAGGTGGCAGCTATTGCGTAGGTAACACCGGCGCTGAAGTGGGTTTGTCGAATTCGCAGGCAGGTGTGGTTTACCAGCTTAGGGTAAACGGGGTAAATACCGGATCGCCGGTGCCTGGTGGCGGCTCCTCTATAAGCTTTGGCAACCAGGCGACACCCGGCACCTACACGGTACTGGCCACACGTGTAATTGGCGGTTGTTACAGCACGATGAACAATTCAGTTAGCATACCATAATTCAGATACTTGTAAACCATTGCNNTTAAATTAAGAAACTTAAAGCCTTATCAAATTATATGGACCTTAAATCATATATATACGGAATACAACCAGGCAGGTACGGGTTCCAGGCGCTGTTTGATAGGGCGTGTAAAATTTTTGCCTTAATGTTCCTGATGCTCCTGAGTTCGGAAATTCGTTCGCAGGATGTGGTTTACTGGAGGGCAGAAGCTATCAATGGTAACTGGGAATGGGGTTTGGATTGTACCAGTGCCGGAACTGATGGTTGGTGGTATTATCAGACTTCAGGTAATGGAAACAGGAAAAGGCCCGATTGTTCTGCGCAGGCAAATATCATCCATTTTAACAATGCCAACCAGCTTGCCATGAACCTGAATGACCCTTTCGATTTTACAGCAAACCAGGTATTATTTGAGACAGGCACAGGCGATAGGACAATTGGAACAGATGCCGGGAAGTCTTTGTACTTTAAGCAGAATAACGGGAATGCCAAAATCGAAAACCTGGCACCGGTTACCACACAAACTTTCGATGTAAAAATAAATATTGATGCTGCAGCCCAGATGGAAATAAACCCGGTGGGGGGTTACCTGGTATTTAACAACTCTATAATAAATGCCAGCCCGAATCCCATTCTTGTGTGGGGTAACCCGGGTCCGGCATATACCGGCGACAACGTTTATTTTAACGGCGATATCAGCGGCACTGCAGGAATTACTATTAACCAAAACGCTACTGTAGTTTACGATGTAGTTCAAAAAACATATACTGGCCCAACGACCATTAACGCAGGTACTTTTTTGCAGATTAAAAGCAACCAGACACTTGGCGATGTATATGCCTATGGAACAATTACGGTGGATGCCGGCGTTACGCTAACCATCACCGGCACCTGGACCGGCGGCGGAACGATTGTGAACAACGGCACCATTGTACTTGCAGGGTCAGCAGCGCAATCCTTCCCGGGAAGTTCAACCACGGTGTCGGCTATGAATAACCTGACGATCAACAATGCTTCGGGAGTTTCACTCGATAAGTCGATTAACGTTGACGGCACACTGACCCTCAGCAGCGGCAGACTATCATTAGGAAGTAACAACCTCATAATGGGGGCATCATCACCGGCTATTGCAGGTACGCTTTCGGCCGCTAATATGGTTGTTGCCGATGGTTCGGGCCAGCTGAGAAAAGTGTTTACTGCTACCGGCTCCTATGTTTTCCCGGTTGGTGATGCAACAGGCACACCGGAATACTCACCGATAACCCTGAATTTTACTTCCGGAACTTTTACCGGTGCTTATGCTGCTGTGAGGGTCATCAATGCCAAACACCCGGATAACGCCAGCACATCCAACTACCTTTCGCGATACTGGGCACTTACAGGCTCAGGTATCAGCAGTTATTCGTACGCGGTAAATGCTGAACTCCCGGCAACCGATATTACAGGTTCTGCTGCAAATATGAGCGTAGGCCGCTGGGGCGGCTCCTTGCCTTGGGTAAAAAACGGTACGGTAACTTCTACAACCCTTTCCACCACGGGTCTTACTGCTTTTGGTGATATCACCGGTTTAGGCGCTGCACCCACAGTAACAATTTCGGCTAATCCATCGTTAACCGTTTGCCAGAATTCAGGAGTTGTACTTACTGCCAACGCCAGCGGTGATCCGGATTTTACTTACCTATGGAGTACCGGGGCAACCACCCAATCCATTACCCCTGCAACAGCAACTGCCGGAAGTATAACATACACGGTTACCGTTACTGATATTAACGGAAGCATTAACAGTGCCGGTGCCACCGTTGTGGTTAATGCCACGCCTGCAGCACCTACAGGAACGGCAGCACAAACCTTTTGCTCCGGCACCTTCCCTACCATCGCCAGTTTATCAGCCACCGGAACAAACATACAATGGTATAATGTTTCCAGCGGGGGTATAGCACTACCCACCTCAACAGCACTGGTTACTGCAACCTATTATGCCAGCCAGACCGTAAACGGCTGCGAAAGCACAAACAGGCTAGCTGTTGACGTTACGGTAAATCCGACGCCACCTGCACCAGAAGGAGTTGCAACCCAGTTTTTCTGTTCCTCTCCTGTCCCTAAAGTGAGCAATCTTGCAGCCACCGGCACTAATATAAAATGGTACAACGCTGTAAGCGGAGGTACACTTCTAACCGCTGGCACCAATCTGGTTACTAGTAATGATTATTATGCCAGTCAAACCGTAGATGGTTGTGAAAGCACATCCCGTTTAAAGGTTAGAGTAACTATTATCACAACCCCTCCGGCAACCTCAGCGATCAGTGGCTCAGCCAGTCCCTGCCCGGCAACATCCCTCACCTATTCGGTAACAGCTAAAACAGGTACAACTTTTACCTGGTCAATACCCGATGACTGGACAGCAGTATCGGCACTCAGCGGTTTTGGGGTGAATTCTATTACTGTTATCTCAGGCACAGCCGGTACTTCAGGAACCATTAAGGTGGTTGCCGTAAACACCTGCCTTACCGATTCATCTCTCCTTACAGTTTCAGTTACCACACCTCCAGCCGTAAGTATTAATGCCAATTATTGCGTAGGAGGAGGAAATATTCAATTAATTGCTTCGCCAGGTTCATCACCAGCCTATTCCTATCAATGGACCAGAAACGGAACCAACTATGCAACAAGCCAGGCGATAACTGTAAATATTGCAGCTATTTATGCCGTTAAAGTAACTGAAGCATCGACCACCTGTTTTGCAACCGCAACCACCACCCTGTCGACCGAACTGGTTAAGAATGGGAATTTCAATCTGGGCAACCAATATATTGAGTCAGATTACACCTACCAGCCGTATGTGACAGGCGACACCTCTTTACACTATCCCGAAGGCAAGTATGCCGTTGACTATGATCCGCACCTGTACCACAAATATTTCTGGGGGCGCGACCATACCAGCAATACCGGGAATTTTATGATTTTGAACGGAGTTCCCACTTCAGTGGCCTGGAAACAAACGATTGATAACCTGGTACCCGGAACAAAGTATTATTTCTCGGCCTGGGCCATCAGTTTAAATGCCAGTACCCCGTTTGCGCAATTGCAGTTCAGGGTTAATGGCACCCTGGTGGGAACTGTACTCACATTGTCGGCACGCACGCAACAGGACGACCCTCCCTACAACTGGCTTCAGTTTTACGGGGATTGGACTGCACCTGCAGGAACCACCTCAGCCCTGCTTGAAATTGTGGATTTACAGACAGCAACAAAGGGTAATGATTTTGGCCTGGATGATATTTCGTTCGGAACCCTGTCGCCCACATTAATGACTCTGACAGCTTCAGCCAACGGAGGTGACCCGGTTTGTGAAGGAGGCAATATCGACTTATCCGTACAGATTAATGGTGGACGACCACCATACACCTTTACATGGACCGGGCCAAACGGGCCTATCCCTGGAGTGCAATACCCAAGTATTTCAGGTGTTACCCCTGCTGATAATGGCACTTACACTGTAGTTATAAATGACTCCTATGGTTGTGGTGCAGTTACGGCCTCCACAACTGTATCAGTGCTTACCAAGCCCACGGCATCCTTAGGCGGAACTGCCACATTATGTAAGGACCCATCCCAGACACGGAATATAACCTTCACCGGAGCCGGAAGTACACCCGATTATAAATTTATGTACACCCTGAATGGAGTTGCTGATTCCATTTCAACCACTTCAGGCAACAGCAGTATTACAGTACCTGTACCGGCCACCATCGCTGGTGACTTTACCTACACCCTCACCAAGGTAATCAGCAGCAACGGTTGCTCGCAACTTCAAACTTCTGCTGCTACCATAGCAGTAAGAGAAGTTACCGCGGCCATAAGCGGAACAACGAGTGTTTGTAATGGAGCCCCTGCACCCGATGTTACATTTACAGCTTCTGGCTGGCGAGCTTCACCACCCTTTACATTTACATACAGAATTAACGGAGGAGCCAACCTCACCGTGAATGCCAATTCCGGGAATTGTGTTTCCATCTCAGCGCCTACAGGGGTATCGGGAACATTTGTTTATGAACTTATAAGCGTTTCTGGTGCTTCAGGATGCAGTTCCCCGGCAAGCGGAACTGCCATCATAACCATTTATCCAACGCCGACAGTAACAGGTACAAATTCAGCTTGTGTTAACCAGAACGGCATTGTTTATACCACCGAACCCGGTATGTCAAACTACGCCTGGACTGTATCAGGTGGTACCATTATTACCGGACAGGGTACCAATTCGATTTCAGTAAACTGGGGGGCGCAGGGCGCTCAATCCATTGGCTTAAATTATACCAATACATACGGATGTGCAGCAGCCACACCAACTTCGTATGCCGTGTATGTCGGCGATATGTGGATAGGAGTTACCCCCGACTGGAATTTGTCGACAAACTGGTGCTACGGGGTGCCAACCGCTGCTCAGGATGTGGTAATTCCCGGCAGTGCAGCCGTGCAACCTCAAATTATGTCGGCTGCCGCGGTATGTCACGACCTGGTTTTAAACGGCGCATCTGCTTCCTTACAAATAAATGCCGGGCAAACCCTCACCATTAACGGTAACCTGGTGAATAACGGGGGCAATTTAACCATTAACTCCGACGCCCTCGATAATAACGGATCGCTGATTGTTGAGGGAGCAGGAACCGGAACGGGTTCTGTAACCTATAAACGTTACCTGGAACCCGACCGCTGGTTTATAAGCTCCCCTTCGCTTAACAACGGGTTCAGCTACACAGGTTCTACTATTGCTGCAGCAGGCGACGGCACTTATGATTTTGCACCTTTTAACGAGGGCACCAATAACTGGGATTACATCAATCCCATGCCCACTACATTGAATCCCGGACTAGGATACCTGTTGAGACTTTCCACAGGAAATTATGTGCAGTATTTTGGCTCACTCAATGGCGATATCTCCAAATCCCTGCCCAGCACAAGTTCTTATACCGGCTGGAATGCAGCCGGAAACCCATACACCTCTGCCATAAGGATTAAAGATGAAGGTAGCTATCTGGGTTTTATTTCGCAAAATGCTGCAGCGCTCGATGCTAACTACAGGGCTGTTTATATATGGAATCAAACCGGCAGCTATAGTGGCGCGGAACAATTTTATACCGTTATTGCAAATACCGGTTATTCCGGCAAAATATACCAGGGTCTTCTGTCAGATAATTATGTGCAGGCCGGGCAGGGATTCCTGGTCAACCTCAGGTACAGCGGAGGGACTCCCGCCACGGTAATATTCAGAAAAGGAACTGTTGACAATGGTGCCCTTGATGGTATGCAGGTGCACAGCACAGGCACCTTATTAAAACGTGCCGAAACCTCCTGGCCCGGCATCACACTTTTGGCTACAACCGGCGGCAGAACCCGCAGCACCGTGGTTGCCTTTAGCCCTGACATGACTACCGGCCTCGATCCTTCGTACGATGCAGGCCTGCTTTCGGTATCAGATTT
>DGQJ01000306.1:9635-14328 GCA_002389705.1 Bacteroidales bacterium UBA4417 | reverse complement strand
GTTTCAATTACAATTATGATGGATGAATTCGAAGAATTTGACGATTTTCGCGACCGTCAATCGACCATAGGTGTTGATGGAAGCAGGGTTTGGGTTTACCCTAAAAAGCCCAAAGGCAAGCTTTATAATTACCGTAAACTGGTTTCGCTTGTTCTGCTTGCAGTATTTTTTGTTCTTCCATTCATTAAGGTGGAAGGCGATCCGATTGTATTATTCAATTTCCTGGAGCGTAAGTTTATCATTTTTGGGGTGATGTTTTATCCGCAGGATTTTCACCTGTTTGTACTCTCCATGATTGCCTTCATCGTTTTTGTGGTGCTCTTTACGGTTGTGTTCGGGCGGATCTTCTGCGGATGGATATGTCCGCAGACTATTTTCATGGAGTTTGTATACCGGCAGGTGGAGTACTGGATTGAAGGAAATAACAACCAGCAGCGGAAACTCGATGCTTCACCGCTCAATTTTAATAAGTTGTGGCGCAAAGGTTTGAAACATGTAATGTTCTTCCTGATTTCGGTGGTTACGGTGTTCTTTTTCCTTGCATATATTGTAGGAATCGACAGGGTAGGAGTTATAATTTCGGAAGGCCCGTCGGCCAACATTCCTGGTTTTATCGGCTTGATAATTTTCAGCCTCGTTCATTATTTTGTATTCGCCAAGTTGCGGGAACAGGTTTGCATTATTATTTGCCCATACGGACGTTTACAGGGCGTGTTGCTCGATCGCAATTCAATTGTTGTGAGTTACGACCATAAACGTGGCGAACCCCGCGGTAAATACAACCCGCTGCAGGACAGGCAAGCTGCCGGCAAAGGCGATTGCATCGAATGCGGAAGCTGCGTAGCGGTATGCCCAACAGGTATTGATATCCGTAACGGAACCCAGCTGGAGTGCATAAATTGCACCGCCTGCATCGACGCCTGCAACGCTATCATGCGAAGAATTATAAAGCCCGAAGGCCTTATTCGCTATGCGTCAGAAAGCAGTATAGCCGATCATGTGAAACTAAAAATTAATCCCAGGATCATCTTTTACTCAGTAGTACTGAGCGGACTGCTGATACTGATTGCATTTCTTTTCTCCATACGTACCGAGATTGAATCAACCATACTGCGGCAAAAAGGAACCATGTACCAGGAATACGATGCCCTGCATTACAGCAATATTTACATGATACAGGTGATTAACAAAACGCGTAAGAGCTTGCCGGTTGAACTCAAACTCGATGAACCTGAGCACGGAATAATTAAAATGGTCGGTAGCCCGCTTGTGGTGCAGAAAGGCCAGGTTGGCGAAGCCCAGTTCCTGGTAATTATCCCCAAAGCGAAACTGCATTCGTCGAACACAAAAGTTGAGTTTAAGGTAATAAGTGATGGCAAAGAAATGGATGAAATAAAGTCGACATTTGTTGGACCTGATGCTTTGGATAGAGAGAAAAAAGATTGAAACCGGGAGGGTGTGACAATTTAACAATTTAACAATTTGAAAATTTGAAAATTTGAAAATGTGAGAATTTGAGAATTTGAAAATGTGCGGATTTGAGAAATTGTGGTTGGATGAGTCAGAGAATGGGTGAGTGGGGATAGTGTACTGAGGGGTGGTTTTTGTTGAAATAGGAATAGAACATTAAAGTTGGTTCAAAAAATAAATGGATACACAAGGATAAAATACAAGCTATGAAACTGAAGTTTAACTGGGGAACTGGTATTGCTGTTTTTATCGCGCTTTTCCTGCTGGTAAATGCATTTGTAATATACAAAAGCCTGCAGGAACGGTACGACCTCGTATCGGAGGAATATTACCCCCAGGGCCTCGAATACCAAAAGCAGATCGATCGTTTTGCGAATGCGAATGCCCTTTCGGGCAAAATTACCATTTCCCAGGACCCGCAAAACCTGTTGATTACCTACCCCGTTGATATGAAGAACAAAGATGTTAATGGGCAGGTGGTCTTTTTCAGGCCCTCCGACGAAAACGCCGATTTCAGGGACAGCCTTCAGTTCGATAGTACCATGGTTCAACGGGTGCCCGTTGCTGATTTTGTGGCTGGCAAGTACGTGGCTAAGTTTTTCTGGAAAATGAATGGTATTGAATATGCCCACGAACAATCGTTCAGGGTGAATAAATGAAAGTGTTGTTTCTTTGCACTCGCGATGACAGTGTTGCTTCGCTTCGCTCGCAATGACAGTGTTGCTTCGTTGCACTCGCAATGACAGTGAATAGTGGAGAGAAGCTTTCCTTATTAATTTAATTTCAGCCACCAACCAATCAAAAAAATATGTTTCTCTGGACTGCATTTATAGTTGGATTAGTAGGCAGTGCGCATTGTGCCGGTATGTGCGGCCCCATAGCCCTGGCTCTCCCTGTTAAAAAAGATAGCTGGTTAACCCGTGTGAGTGGAGGGCTGATTTATAATGTAGGGCGGATTATTACCTACATGGTTTTAGGTGCCATCTTCGGGATGTTGGGTAAAGGGTTGCATATGGCGGGTTTCCAGCTATGGGCATCATTTATTATCGGCATACTCATGATTGTGATGGTGTTAGTACCGCTGATATTTAAGAAATTGCCGTCGCTGAACCATGTATTTGAAGGCTATTCGGCGCGCATGTTAGGTGGTTTCAGAACTATGTTCCGCAGCGGGGGCACTTTTGCTCTGTTTGGTATTGGCCTGCTGAATGGCATACTGCCCTGTGGACTTGTATACGTTGCAGTGGCCGGGGCCATAAATACAGGTGATGTGGTTACAGGGATGTTGTACATGGCATTGTTTGGAGCCGGAACCATCCCGGTTATGCTGGCAGTTTCACTTGCCGGTAGCATGATAAGCCTGAATATGCGTGTGTTCATCCATAAGTTATCTCCATATGTGATTGTTTTATTGGGAGTGCTTTTCATTCTGCGCGGTTTATCACTGGGCATTCCGTATATCAGTCCAAAAGCTGAGGCACTTACGCCGGTGGTTGAAAAGGCACATTCGTGCTGCCATCCAAATAAATAAAAACTTTTGCGAAAGAGAATACTTTATCATATTAATCGATAATTTTACAATCAAATAAATAAACAAACTATGAAAACCAGAAATTTTATCGCTTTAACCATGGCAGGTTTCTTCGGGCTTGCTTTAATGACCTCGTGTGGCGGCGGCAAAACCGGCGACCAGGCTAAAACTGACAGCACTGCAGTTAAAGAACAAGTGGCAACTCCTGCTGTTCCTACTGCCGAGCAAATGGAAATGGGAAAAAAGATTTACGAAACACCAGGTAAATGTATTACCTGTCACCAGGCAAACGGACAAGGCGTTCCCAATGTATTCCCGAATCTTGTTGGTTCAAAATTCCTGTTGGAACAGAAAGTTCTTGCAGTTACCCAGGTTCTAAATGGTTCAGCTAAAGTGGGTAACAAAACCGTTAAATATCCTGCACCTATGCCTCCGCAACTTGCTTCGAAGGAAGAAGCTGTAGCCGTTATCAACTATGTGCTGAACAGCTTTGGAAACAACGGTGGTGTGGTTACTATGGACGATGTAAAAGACGTAGTGGTTGATCCCCGCTAAATAATAATTGTATAATGTTAAAAGGAGCTTTGGCTCCTTTTTTTTATTCCCAGAATCTGCTTATTGCATTCTTACATCGCTTTATTCAATACAAATACTTTTGAGCTTTTCAANNCTGTCGTGGTCGAAATACCCTGCAATCCATAATGGATATGAATCGAAACTACCATCAAGATAGGTGCTGTAGAAATTAATATTGGTATAGATAACCGGCTTTTTTCCATATTCCTTCTCAAGCTTATCGAGGATCACCTTCAGCCCTTCACAAATTTTCTTTTTCGACTTACCATTGCTGTATTCAATATCAACTACCGGCGGCAGGTCGCCACTGCTGAGTTTTACCAATTTTATAAAATTATCAGCTTGTTTTCCGGCATCGCGCGAAGGATAATAGAAGTGGTATGCACCGCGCATCAAACCGTTCTTTCCCGATTGCTCCCAGTTTTTGCCGAACTGGTCGTCCTGCCTGGTTATCCCTTCGGTAGCTTTAATAAAAGCAAATGATATACGGATATTTTTCTTTTCCATCCGGCTTACCCTTTTCCAGTCGATATTGCCCTGGTGCTTCGAAACATCTATTCCGTGAACTGAATATCCGCTGGGCATCAGGATACCAAAAGAAGCTACGGGTGGCGGTGCTTTCTGGCTGCCGGTTTTTATTGAACTCAGCCAGGCCGGCATTTTTATGAGGGCTACAAGCACGATGATAATCAATCCCGGAATAAGCACCAGGCGTAGAAGAAGCGTTGTATTTTTGGATATTTTCATTAAAAAGAGAATGGTTTTCGGAACTCCGGATGGTTGCAGCCGGTATTTATTCCAGTTTTGCAGGATACAGAACAGCCGTTTGTTTTACCCGCTGCTGCTACAAAACAGTTCGTTATACAATATATATATGGAAGGATTAATTGAATATTTATCGGATTTTTCATTGTAATTTTGCAGCTGTATCTGTAGGCTGCAAAGGTAAGCTTGTTGGCCGAACTTAAAAATGATTGTACTTACTTAAAGGTGAAAAAATAGCATGCTCAACGACGTAGTTATCATTGAAAAGAAACATACCAATGCCGCAAAAACCTTGTTCGACAGGGTAATGCGCGATATAAAACCCAAGTTTATAGTCAGTATTTCGGGCGA
>DGQJ01000306.1:0-9591 GCA_002389705.1 Bacteroidales bacterium UBA4417 | reverse complement strand
CAATATTGATGATTTCAGGATGAATAAAAAATCAGTCATGCCTGTTGTTGACTTGTTCACCCAACGCGTGGATCAGCTGCATACCGATTTCGACGGCATTGATGTACTTATTATTGCCGGGTTATATTCCATAAAAATTAACCAGAGCGATTTGCGGGTGTTTATTGAACTCACCTACGAAGATACCTGGGACGAACAGAAATATACCCGTAAAGAGGTTTTGGATCACTTCAGGGTCGAAATACTGAAACAGGAGCATAAAGCAGTTCAATCCTTAAAACCCCTGGCCGATTTTTATATCGATTTCGATACGGCTAATGAAATTTTTCATCTGTAAGCCTTGGTGCTTTGTGCCCTGTGCTTGGTGCTTAGTGCTCTGTGCAGAGTGCATAGTGCTTTGGGCCTGGTTACAGGGTTTTCATTCTAAACCAGGGCTTTATTAAAATGCGTAAAATTTATTCCCTCAACTTTAACTCAAACAAAACGTGAGTCAAAAATATATTTTCCCCGATTGGGCGCGCAACCAGGTTGTGTACGAAGTTAACCTGAGGCAATATACGCCCGGCGGAACCATAAGCGAATTCAGGCAGCACCTGCCCCGTTTAAAGGAGCTGGGTGCAGGCATATTATGGTTTATGCCCTTGCAGCCCATCGGTATCAAAAACCGTAAAGGTTCGCTTGGGAGCTACTATTCCATACGAAACTACTGCCAGCTCGATCCTGCCTATGGAACCATGGATGAGTTTATTGATATGGTAAACGAAATTCATGCGCTGGGAATGTTTGTAATTCTCGATTGGGTAGCAAACCATACCGCATGGGACCACCATTGGGTTGATGAGTTTCCGGCCTTTTACCGCCGAAACGACGCAGGCGAGGTGCATCCGCCTTTCCCGGAATGGGAAGATGTGATTGGCCTCGATTACACGAACCCCGATCTGAGGATGGCCATGATTGAAGCCATGAAATTCTGGATTCAGAAAACGAATATTGATGGTTTCCGTTGCGACATGGCCATGCTAGTGCCCACTGATTTCTGGAACCAGGCTCGTAAGGAACTGGAAACTGTAAAACATGTTTTTATGCTTGCCGAAGCCGAACAGCGCGATCTGACCGAAGAAGCCTTCGATGTGCTGTATAACTGGAACCTGATGCATGTATGGAATGATATTGCCGCCGGCAAATGCACTGCCGATGAAATACGCTGGCGCATTCCTTCGGAGATCACTGATTTTCCGGCAGGTGCCGATAACCTGATGTTTATCAGTAACCACGACGAAAACTCCTGGAACGGATCGGAAATAGAACGCCTGCATTTTGCCCTCGAGGCTTTTGCTGTGCTTATATTCACATTGCCGGGTATGCCGCTTATTTATTCGGGAATGGAAGCAGGTAACTACCGCAGGCTTTCATTTTTTGATAAAGATTGCATAGAATGGAAAGAAGATAAAATGGCATTGCTGTACCGCAAACTGGCACATCTCAGGGTGAACAATCCGGCACTGCGAAGCCTTCAGCCCAAATCGGATTTCCGGTTGCTTACCACCACGCGCGATGAACAGGTATTTGGTTTCAGCCGTAACAGCGATGGAAAAGGAATTGTTGTTTTGTTGAACCTGAGCCCGGGAAATGTGGATTTCAGCCTGGCCGGCGATGGATACCAGGGTAACTATACCGACCTGAAAAGCAGCATGAAAATAACCTTGGGCGAAACACCCTGTTTCTCGCTACCCGCCTGGGGTTATATGGTTTTGGTGCAGGAGTAGCATTTTTTTATTTTTATTGATGAATAACTGCAATCATTTATTATTTTTGCAGCATTAACGCGGAAGTAGCTCAGTTGGTAGAGCATCAGCTTCCCAAGCTGAGGGTCGAGGGTTCGAATCCCTTTTTCCGCTCAAAGTGTCATCAGCAACATGTTGGTCACACTTTTTTTATGCCATTCCGGCAATACAAGTGCTAACCTCAAGGACAATAGTCATTAACTTTGAACTTTAATTTTCTGCTATGGCATTAAGCAATCTCGAGCGAATGATACAACTGGCAACCGAAGTTTTTGATGTTAAAAACGATCCCAGCCAGCTTGATGTCGATCAGCATGTTATCGAACGTATGCTGCGCCTGCATCCGGCTGCTGTTTCGGAATACGACGATGGCAACGGACCTGTTGCCTGGGTTTTGTGCATCCCGACTACCATCAGTTTAATGAACCGTTTTATCAACCGGGAAATCAATGAAAAAGAATTATTCGACCTTACGCCTGAAGATGCTGCGTATGATGCATTGTACCTGTGTTCGGCACTGGTTTTACCTGAGTACAGGCAGCAAGGCATCACAAAAACACTGGCTGCCACAGCAATAGAGAAAATACGGGCCCGGCATCCGATCAAAGCCTTGTTTTCCTGGCCCTTCAGCCGCGAAGGCGTACTGGCTTCGGAAAGTATAGCCAGGCTTGCAAATCTTCCCTTATATGAGCGAAAAAAGGATTAACGCGGCCTGGCTTTAGTGGGGTTGCTTTAATTTTTATTATTTTCGTTCACCTAAAAAATCGTTGGGCATCGCATAACATTCTTTTAATGCGATATCGTTGCTTTCATTAAGCTGATCAGTAATTTTATGAAGAAGGTTTTTAGTAAAATAACATTCAAAAAGGAATACCTGGTTTATATTGTTGTGCTGCTTTCGCTGGTTGCAAGCATACAGGCACTTACCCGCTCAAAGAAAACATTTGTTGAAGGTGGGAAAGAGTATACGCATTATAACAACTATGTGATATTCGCTAACTCCTTCCATCACCTGAAGGACAACAAGGATTTGTATATTTTGTACCCCGAAGAGCAATGGGATTTGTACAAGTACACGCCCACATTTGCGGCCTTTTTCGGGGCGTTTGCCGTTTTTCCCGACTGGCTGGGCTACAACCTCTGGAACCTGTTTAACGCGCTGTTGCTGGTATTTGCAATTTATTACCTGCCCGGTATTACGGATAAAAAGAAAAACATACTTTTGGCGCTTTGCCTTATTGAGTTGATGACGAGCCTGCAAAACGGCCAGTCCAATGCACTTATAGCCGGGTTGTTAATTCTTGCGTTTGGCTTGCTTGAGAAGGAAAAATTCCTGTGGGCAACCTTGTGCGTTGTGTTTACCGTGTATATAAAATTATTTGGCATTGTCGGATTCGCCCTGTTCCTTTTTTATCCTCAAAAAATGAAGCTGGCCCTGTATTCCGTGTTATGGACGGTGCTGCTTTTTGTGCTGCCCTTATTATTTGTTGGAGTTCAGCAATACGAATTTTTGTTCAGATCGTATTGGAACATGCTGTATCACGATCACAATATATCGTACGGGTATTCGGTGATGGGCTGGTTAAATTCGTGGCTGGGAACCGACGTAAACAAACTTGCCGTGGTGCTCGCAGGGGCTGTATTGTTTATGATTCCGTTTTACAAAATAAAAAGTTATCAATACTTTGATTTCAGGATACTAGCCCTGGCCAGCGTATTAATTTGGGTGGTGATATTCAATCATAAAGCCGAGTCGCCGACATTTATCATTGCTATGTCGGGAGTTGCGCTTTGGTTTGTTGCCGGCCGTACGAGCACACTCAACATTGTACTGCTGGTATTCGCGTTTGTTTTTACCTCCTTATCGCCGACTGATATCTTTCCCCGGTTTATACGTAATGAATACGTGATACCCTATTCGCTAAAAGCTGTACCCTGTATTTTTGTCTGGTTCAAAATTGTGTACGACCAACTCAGCTATAAAAACGAGATAAGCGATGATAAAACGCCGGCAGCTGTTTAATATTCAGCCTGTTCATGTTAAAACGAAGGTTGGAGATTACCATGCAGTTCAACGCACTGTGTATTTGTGAATACATTTAGGTCTTGCCTCCACTTTCTTGTTAATTTTGCCACTTTAACCACTAACGCGTACCTGCTTTTTGATAACTGCTGATGTTCTGATTATTGGAGCCGGTCCGGCCGGACTTTTTGCAGCCATGCATTGTATCGGCCGGAAGGTAATTGTACTCGAGAAAAATGAAAGGCCAGGAAAAAAGTTACTTATCTCCGGAACCGGTCGTTGCAATATAACTCACGATTGCAAACTCAGCGATTTTTTCGATCACTATGGTGAGAACCACCGATTCCTGAAAACAGCTTTACATACATTTACCAATACCGACCTGGTTCATTTTCTGAACACGCATGGCCTGGATACCGTTGTTGACAGGAATGGCAAAGTATTCCCAGCCAGCCAGCAGGCAGAAGATGTGCTGCAGGTGCTGCTCAGCGAATGTGCCCGCAGCGGGGTACAGATTGCCTGCAACAGGCAGGTTTCGGGTATTGAAAAAACACCTGTGGGTTTCAGGGTAACCACTCAGGCAGGCCAGTTTCAGGCTCCGGTAATTGTCATAACCACAGGGGGCATGTCGTACCCTGCAACGGGATCAACCGGCGATGGATACCATTTTGCAAAACAGCTCGGGCATGCCATTGTGCCTCCTAAACCCTCGCTGAGCCCTGTTTTTGTGCGCAATTACACGATGGCTTCTATAGCGGGAGTTTCGGTGCAGGATAAACTGGTTTATTTGTACCGCGGCGATAAAAAACTGGGAGAGCACCGTGGCGATATCGGGTTTACCCATAAAGGCCTCAGTGGCCCGGGAATACTCGATTTTTCGCGAAATATCCTGAGTGGTGATCAATTGAGGATCAATTTTATTGATGACAAAGCTGATGAATTCAGGAGTGCCTTAATAACAGCTTCGGAAAAGGAAGGGAAAACAGCCATTCAAACATATCTGAAAAAGTACGAATTGCCGCGCAGCCTGCTTCAGCTGATTTTAAAATCGATACCCATTGAACCCGAAACCAGGCTGGCTGAAATCACAAAAATTCAGAGGAACCAACTGGTAGCTGCGTTTTGTGAATACCCTTTTGTAGTCGAAAAAGTGGGTGGTTTCAATATGGCAATGGCAACCGCAGGAGGGGTAAGCCTGGCGGAGGTAAATTCTAAAACAATGGAGTCGAAACTTGTACCCGGGCTTTATTTTGCCGGCGAAGTCCTCGACCTCGACGGTGATACCGGCGGNNTGAATAATGAAGATTGAAAGTTGTAAGGTATAAGGTATAAGTTGTAAGTGTTAAAGTTTGTTCAGAGATGTAATCCGCAATCCGCAATCCGACATCTGACATCCGCAATCCCACATTCCCAATCCCTTCTACATCATTTTATGCTTTTCTATCAGATCGAAGAAATTTTTCTGGTAGGTATCGCTCACAGGAATCAGTATTTCCCCGATTTTAATCTGTTTGCGCTCTACAAATTCTATTTTATCGATAGCCACAAAAAATGATTTGTGTACGCGGCAAAAGGCCGGTTCATGAAGAATTTCTTCAATTCCTTTTGCATTCATAAGGGTCATGATACGCCGGGTGCGGGTTACAATCCTCCAGTAGTCGCCCATGCCTTCCACATACAGGACTTCGTCGGCATTTACTTTTTCGATGCGGGTTTCTGTTTTAACAAAGAAAAAGGTATTGGGGGCAGGAATAAACGCTTTCTCAGTTTTTTCAGCGCCCAGTGATGCTTCTGCCTTTTTCTGCATCTGCTCCAGGGCTTTGTTAGCGGCTTTAACAAAACGGTCGAATGGGATGGGTTTCAGCAGGTAATCGAGCACATCCAGGTCGAATCCCTGTAATGCATACTGGTCGTAAGCCGTGGTGAAAATAACCATGGGTTTGTTCACCAGCGAATGCAGCAGTTGAATACCGGTAAGTTCTTCCATCTGTATATCGAGAAACATCAGGTCGACTGTATTGTGACGGAGGTATTCGAGGGTATCAATTGCATTTCCGAAAGTACCGGTCAGGTTGAGGAATGGAAGCTTGGCACAATAGGCTTTTATAATGTCAAGCGCCAGTGGCTCATCGTCTATGGCAATACAATTGATTTTCATTTCCGGTTAATTATAAATGGTTAGCTCAACTTTAAAAATATCCCCTTTCAAATTTAGTTTTAAATCGTGTTTGTCGGGGTAAAGTAATCCAAGTCTGCGTTTTATGTTTTCGAGTCCGAATCCTCCGGCTTCCTCGCTACTGCGCTGTTCGTTGGGCTTTACAAAATTTGTTACAAGAAAATCCATCCTGTCGGTCTTGATGTTCAGATCAATAATAATACCCGGCTCGTGGTTTTTATTTCCATGTTTAAAGGCATTTTCTACAAAAGGAATCAGCAGCATAGGCGCTATGGTACGGTTATCCATTGAACCGTTTACATTTATCTCGACAAACCCTTTTTGCCTGATCCGCAGTTGTTGCAATTCAATAAAGCTGTTCAGGTATTCAATTTCCTTGTGCAAAGCTACAAAATCAGTATTCGAATCGTACAACATATATCGCATAATGCTCGAAAGTTTCATCACGGCTTCGGGGGCTTCGTCCGATTTGTTGTATACCAGCGAGTAAATGTTATTAAGCGTGTTGAACAGAAAATGAGGATTAACCTGCGACCGTAACAAGGCAATTTCACTGGCTTGCCGTTCTTTAATCAGTTCGTTCTTCAACTTTTGCGAATCGAACCAGTCGATGCTGAAACGGATAAGCATGGCATAAATGCTGATAATTACGGTATATTTCAGTGTGGCCCAAATCCAGTCGTATTGAAACATCAGCTGGCTGGGCGGCAGTTTAACAAGGTATTTCCAGTATGCGATTTCGATGGGCAGGCGTATGGCTGAAAGAACGGTCGCCAGCAGTATTACAAACGGGAAAATGTACCATTTCCGTTTTAATTTCATGAAATTCGGGATAACGAAATATACCGAGTAAAACACAAAAATATTGAGCAGCGTAGTAATGAAAATATCCTTGAGGTAGATATAGTCCTGCAACAGCTTTATGTCAATTTTATTCAGATATATCGGAAAAAATGCCTGGTTGAGCATATATATCCAGAACAAAATATGAACAAGAATCTTATACCTGCTTTTCATTGTACAACTTCTTTTTTTAGAGTAAGATGCCGGGTGCCGGTTGCTTTTACTGCTACAACCGACAACCGACATCAGAAATTTAACTAATCAGAGATTTCAATCTTCAGGCTACCATATATCGGCCCTGTTTTCGGGTGCAATATAGCGTTTGTCGCCGGGTTTAATATCAAATGCCTTGTAAAAAGCCGGAATGTTGTAAACAATGGCGTTTACGCGGGCTTCAGCCGGCGAATGAACGTCTTCCTTCAGGCGGCGCATCGTTTCTTCGTCGCGGGTGTTGGCGCGCCAAACCTGGGCATACGAAAGGAAAAACCGCTGATCGGGTGTAAAGCCGTCAATTTTTTCTTCCTGTTTTTTGCCGGCAAGCGCTTTTTGCAGACCATTGTAAGCCACATTCATACCACCCAGGTCGGCAATGTTTTCACCCAGGGTAAGCTTGCCATCCACATGAAGGTTTTCAAGCATTTTGTAGTTGTTGTACTGGTCGACCAGCACAGTGGTTTTAGCTTCGAAATTTTTCGAATCTTCGGCCAGCCACCAATCGTGGAGGTTGCCATCTTTATCGTACTGCCGGCCCTGGTCGTCGAAACCATGGGTCATTTCATGCGAAATTACCATCCCGATAGCGCCGTAATTCACTGCGTCGTCAGCATTCATAAAGAAGAAAGGAGGCTGAAGTATGGCTGCCGGGAATACAATCTCGTTCATATTCGGGCTATAGTAAGCATTCACGGTTTGAGGCGTCATTCCCCATTCGCTGCGGTCGACAGGTTTCCCGATTTTTGCCATGTTGCGGTTTACTTCAAACTGCCGCGCGTTTTTCAGGTTTTGGTAGTACGATTCGGTGCCGATGGTGAGGTTGGTGTAATCGATCCATTTGTCGGGATAGCCGATTTTAACATTGATTTTTGCCAGTTTGGCTTCGGCTTCTTTCTTGGTAGCTTCCGACATCCAGCTTAGCCCGTTAATTCTTTCGCCCAGCGAAGCTTTCAGGTTGTTCACCAGTTCGACCATACGCTTTTTTGCTTCGGGCGGGAAAAATTTCTGTACATAAAGTTGGCCTACCGCTTCGCCAAGCGAGTTGCTGGTGTTGTCGATCATACGTTTCCAGCGTGGGCGCTGTTCCTTGGCGCCTGTTAAAACGGTGCCATAAAAAGCAAAATGTTCCTTGTCAAATTCCGATGAAAGCGCCGAAGCTGCCGAGTTTATCAGGTCCCAGCGGAAATAGACTTTCCAGTCAGCAACCGGAACAGTTTGAATCATAGCAGCCATTCCTTTAATAAATTTGGGCTGCCCGATATTTATTTCAGCGGTTGGTGCCAGTTTAATACCTTCGAAATATGCTTTCCAGTCGATGCCTGGTGCCATTTTCTGTAATCCGGCCAGGTCTGTTTTGTTGTAGTTGGCAACCGGGTTGCGCAATTCAACACGTGTTGATGAGATTTTTGCCAGCTCGGTTTCAATGTTCATAACTATAGCTGCATCTTTTTCAGCCTGTTCTTTAGTAGCACCGGCCAGCACAAACATTTTGGCCATGTGTACAAGGTATGCGGCCCTTATTTCTTTTGAACGGGCATCGTCAGCCAGGTAGTAATCCCTGTCGGGCAATCCAAGCCCGGCCTGGTAGGTGTTTGCAATCACCATATCCGAGTTTTTCTCATCGGCTCCACCGTACAGGTAAAAGAGGGGGTAATTGCCTGAAGCATGTTGTTCGATCAGCATTTTCTGAACATCAGCCGGAGTAGCAAATGTATTGATCTGATCCAGTTCTGCTTTCAGCGGGCTTATTCCGTCTTTTTCAATTTTATTGGTATCCATACCCGAATTGTAAAAGTCGCGGATTTTCTGGTTTATTGAGCCCTGGGCGGCATTTTTATCGGCCGAAGCATCGGCAAGGATGGTTTTGAGCTGATCGTAGTTTTCTTCTTCCAGTACTTCGAATGCGCCATAGCGGCTATACTCGGCCGGAATGGGATTGTTTTTCAGCCAGTTTCCGTTTGCATAGCGGTAAAAATCATCGCCGGGTTTTACCGTGGTATCCATGTTGGAGGCACTCAGTGCCGGGGCTGAGCTTTTTTCTTTGCCTTTTTCGCTACATCCGCCGGTGGTTATTGCAAGTGCTATAATGCCTGCAGCTGCCATAAGTGTGTTTTTAAGTAAGTAATTCATAATTCGTTTAATAGAGTTATTTTTAATTTGTGTGAAGCCAAAATGCATGTAAAAGTAAAAATTGTTACGAAAGATGCATTTGCAAATCGCTGAAAGCTTTACTCCAGTCGCTGTAATTGTGATAATAATCGGCGGCGTAGTTTTGAATTATAAAGCAGTATCGCACAAATTGTTGGTGCAAAATTATTCTTTTTCGGCGCATATAGTGCTGCAATATAATTTCCATACATTTGCCGCCTTGTTCGCAACAGGCTTTTTTGCCAGTTGCGAAGGGCATAAATTAATGATAATAAACATCTTAACATGGTTCCAGTTTTAAAAAGAATCCCGATTTTAGCACTTGCAGTACTCATTTTAGTAACCAAACAAGCATTTACCCAGGATGCAAAACAATCCGCTGCCCCTGATAAACCAACCTTAAC
>DGQJ01000368.1 GCA_002389705.1 Bacteroidales bacterium UBA4417 | reverse complement strand
GTATCGGGGACTTTGTGCTCCTGGTAATTTTTCATGGCGGTCCATTGTTTTTTCATGTGTTCAATACTTTGTTTCTCCACTTCCGTAACAGCATTTTCATCAAAAAAAGCTTCACATTCGGCTTCGCTCATTTCACCACCCAAGTACCTGGCAAGTGCTTCGGCTTCAATTGGGTTTGTTGGATATGTTTTCATGGCTTATGCGGTATGTTAACGGCTACAGTGTTTTCGGGGTTCAGGTGTAATCAACTGCTGGTTTTAAGTTCGTCGCCGGTATACTCTTTCAACGATTTCCTGAATATCTGCAATGCTTTTCCCATGTCGGCTTCAACAGTTTTAACTGATATGGAAAGGATATCGGCTATTTCGCGGTATTTTTTCCCTTCAAAACGATTCATCCTGAATATTCTTGAGCATCGCTCGGGCAGTTGCATCAAAGTAGCATCAATGGCTCTGTTAAGTTCCTGCAGTTCAACATCCTCCTGGTTTTCGGCCGGCAAGGTATCGTGATATTCATTTTTAATTTGCCGGGCGTACGATTGCGTAATGGCAATATGTTGAAGGTAATGAAGCGAGTTATTCCTTACGGCCTGGTAGAGGTAAGCGTTAAGCGAAAGTTTGAGGCTGAAGGTTTCCCTGTTTTTCCAGAAACTGTAAAAGAAATCCTGAACTACATCCTCGGCGGTATCCATATCCCTGAGTATTTTGTTGGCATGTACGCACAAAGGGCCATAATATTTTGCAAACAACCGCTCGAATTCCCTGATGTCGCCACCTTGAATCTTTTTCTGTATGTACAAATCACTGAGGTTCATGGAAGTAAAAAAGAATTTCGGGAAGTGGTTCAGGCGCAGATTATTTTCAGTTTCAATCGGAACAATGATTTCCCTGAGTTGGGAAACGGAAGCCAGTACTTGCCTGGCTTCCGGAATGCTGTCCCGGCATTTCAAAATCTATTTCTTCATTTTCGACAATTTCTTGATTGCATTTTCAATGGATTCCTCCGGCTCAATGATGTTGGAGTTACCCCAGAAATTCGGATCGGAGAAATTCTCAACCTTATCGGCGAAAACCATACTGGGTTTAAATACTTCTTTTTGTGCAAATTTAGTAATATTATCTTCGTGCCTGTCGGTGATGGCTACTTCCGACATTACTGAATAATAGTTTTTGAACAGTCGTTTTTTCCAGTCGCAGCGGAATTTCAGGTCGACACGTACATAGTTGAGGTAGAACTTGTTATTCTGTTCCTTGTAGGTTACCAGGTAGCTGGTAGCTGTTGGCATAAAGATGAGGCCCATTGGTTTTTTCTGTACAAAAACCCGCGATGCTTTATCTTCATCTTTCAGGTCGAGGCTGAATTCGGCCCTGGTGATAGCCATTTTTTCCTGCGATATGTAGAGTTTTCCGTAATACAGGGGTTCTTCTTTCACAACATTGGGCGAGAAGCTGATTACCCAGTTTGGTTTATCGTCGATATTAACCATAGCATCGAATTCGAACTGGTAATTATCCAGGTTATCGAGGGCAATGCTCAGGTCGGTATTTTTTACAATATCGAGCAACATAGCCACATTCGGACCACCTTGCAACTGAACCATCAGGGTATCGGCTTTTTTCACATTACCGCCTTTGCGGCCTTTGTAAATTTTAACCTGGTCGTCCTGCAAACTGGTGTAAGGCGCTTTGTAAATATCGACAACTGCTTCGGAAATGCTCAGGTAATCGCGACGTTGCCTGATGGTTTCGCGATAAAAGCCTTCCATCATATTGGGCACTTCGCTATAATTCTTCCTTACATTGTTTAATGCAGCTTCAACAACGCTTCTTGCATCTTTGGGCAATACCAGTATTTCCTTCAGCAACAATACCTGGGGCTCAAGATACAAGGTCTTTTCCTTTTCGGCATATTCAAGAATCTTGAAACGCTTGGTTGCATAACTGAGGTGCGAAACTTCAAATTCAGCGATATTCAGCGTTTTGTTTACTTTCAGGGTAAATTCACCCTCAGAGTTCGACACGGTTCCAATCCCGGTTCCGGGAAGTGAAACATTGGCATAAATAATTTTCTCTCCCGTCTTGGCATCTTTCAGCACACCTGAAACGGTGATGTAATCCTCGTTCCCGCTCTGGGCATAAATCGATCCGCAGGTCGATATAAAAAAGACGATGATGCCAAGGCTGAGTACATTTTTAATTAAAGTTTTCATGGCTTTGGGGTTTTATAAATTAGTGTTTTTTTCGGCGCTTCATGTATAAGATACCCTCGTTGCCAAATACCCTATGAAAAACAGTATTTTTTTGCCAATCTCCTTCTATATCCCGTTCATAGCGAATAAATCATTTTGGTAAAATATTCATTATCTATATCTTACAGCATTTATACTTATTTTTTTTTCTTAAAGATTTATATCCTTTCATGCTTTTCAAAATCGCAGGCGGCGAGTGGGCAAAAAACCATTTAAAAAAGTATTAAAAAAAATTAAAAATTATAAACTGCATGTTGAGAACAAAAGCTGCGCAAGGATGGTTTTCTTAACAAACAATATAAAAACAAACGAACTCAATGTACACTTTTACACTTTTTTTGCACTCATGGAATCGCTGGCTTATTTTAGTTGCCGGAATAATTGTAATAGCAGCCGCCATCAAAGGGCTGATGTCAAATTCTGATTTTACCCCGTTTCAAAAACGCTGGTCTACGGTATTTATAGGCAGTCTTCACCT
>DGQJ01000221.1:3860-4037 GCA_002389705.1 Bacteroidales bacterium UBA4417 | reverse complement strand
CCTTCGTATAAAGCGTAGATATTCAGGGCTAACCAGCCTGCTATATTGCTCCCTTTCCCTCCCTGCCGGGCTGAGCCAGTCGAAGCCACTGGGAGGGAAAGATAGCAAGCAAACTGCCGACCCATGAGGCCGGCAAATTTTTACTTCGGGATCCATCTTTTCCTGAAAGTACCACAA
>DGQJ01000221.1:3020-3721 GCA_002389705.1 Bacteroidales bacterium UBA4417 | reverse complement strand
GTGGTTGAAGTTACCGCCGATGTAGCTTCTATCAACACCGATAACGAAAAACGCGACGGCCACCTGCAAAGCGAAGATTTCTTTGATGCAGCCAAATACCCGGTCATTACTTTTAAAAGTACCTCATTTAAAAAAGGCAAAACTGCCGGTACGTATGTGGTAAAAGGCAACCTGACCATGCACGGCATTACAAAGCCGGTAACTTTAACGGCAGTTGCCAAAACCGGCGTTCACCCGATGAGCAAAAAAAACATTGCAGGTTTTAAAATCAGCGGTACACTGAAACGTTCCGATTTTGCTATTGGCGGAAGCACGCCAACCGCTATTGTTGGCGACGAAGTGACAATTAATGCCAATGCCGAGTTCAGCAAAAACTAATGCGAAGCTTTAATCCGGATTTATTGATTTAAGAGGCTTTCGGGCCTCTTTTTTTTTAGGGAAGCTGAAGTTGCAGGGTATGACTTGTTGGTTTTTCTTCTTGATTTACTATGGGATGCAGGAAGATTTTATTACCAAACAAGTATAACAAGAAGCAATATCAATAAACTTATAGTTAATAGATTATATGCTAATTCCCCTTTAAGAAATTTGATATTAATCAAAGCTGATATTGCATCCATATCTGCTTCAAAGATTTTTTTGAAGAATTTAAAAAGATTAATTCTCTCATTAGTAATCCGATAACGGTACCAAGCCCTGAC
>DGQJ01000221.1:2100-2986 GCA_002389705.1 Bacteroidales bacterium UBA4417 | reverse complement strand
ATGTGAATCGGATTTATAAATTTTCTCATGCCTTTGGGAAAGATCGTTACAAGTAGATTCTTTTCATGAATACTTTCTCTTTGTTGCCACAAACGGAAATAGTATATATTCCTGATTATTAATAACGGTACACACAGTAATGAAAAAATGAGGGTAAGAATTGGAGGAGGTGTATCCATAAGTGTTAATTTTCAATGTCTGAATCAGGATTTGCTGAATTTTAGAATTTTCAGTATTTCCTGCCTAAATAACCAATTTCACATTGGCCTTTTTTAATTCTCAAAGTTACTTCGTTTCAATCAATCGTCCATTCTGTAATTTTCTGAACCTGTAAATTCTGATTCTGATAGTTTAAAGGGTTTAAATAGCATCTTCTAATTATGGAGGACATTTCTGCGGTCAGTTGGGAGATTTTGGTGAAAAATACTATTTGAATGAACAATTTTTACTAGTTCACACAAAACCAGGTATGCTTCAAAAATAGCTTTAAAACTATTCACCTTAAAAATAATCATTGTTTCATTCTGAACTGTTTTAATGGTAAAAAAAACATCGGAATTTGCTGAAATAAAGTTTTTAAAGTCCTGATTTTTAACAAGTATAGATAACTCATCCCAAAAATCACTTTTTATAAAGAACTTACGATCAAAAGCATCATCACCAGTTTTCAGTCCGCGATCAAAAATCCTGGCGAGCAAAGTTTTTCTCCAAATTTGCAAGCTGATTTTTTCTCTGCCTGAAGTCTTGTAGCAAATCGTTACTAAACTGTTTTGAAATGAGTCTTTCCCATGTTCCATAACAAATTGTTCTATTGCAATTTGTCCATTACTCACTTCTTTAATAATTCGAAACTTATAAATTAAGCCAGCATGAGCTCTGTTGGTTT
>DGQJ01000221.1:1733-1982 GCA_002389705.1 Bacteroidales bacterium UBA4417 | reverse complement strand
TTAAAACACATGAACCAGCATTGACTTATCTTTGTTTCATTGTAATATCGTGTAACCAGCAACGGCAAAATGAAACTAAACCCTATTATTTTCGGATCAACAGGCATGCTTGGCCAGGCGGTATTAAGCGAATGCCTCAGCGACAATGAAGTTGAATCCGTACTGATTGTTAACAGGCGAAAAAGTAACTTCAGCCACCCCAAAGTCAGGGAGATTGTGCATCCTGACCTGTTCAACCTCACCCCTATC
>DGQJ01000221.1:0-1647 GCA_002389705.1 Bacteroidales bacterium UBA4417 | reverse complement strand
AAAACCGAAAATGCCTTGCTTGCCATGCCTTTCAAAAAAGCATATATGTTCAGGCCGGCTTATATACAACCAGCAAAAGGCATCAAATCGAGAACCCCGTTGTATAATGTGCTGTATGCCATTACCAAGCCGTTTTATTTTTTACTCAAGCATTCCGACCGCTATGTTACAAACACCGGTTACTTTGCAAAAGCCATGCTGCTGGCAGCAAGCTACGGGTATGAAAAAAACATACTTGAGAACACCGACATCAACAGGATTGTGAGATTATACCAGGGTAATAAATCCGATCACCCCGGCGCCGGCGCCTGAAACAACATTTCGGTCATGCTGAAAACCTGAAGACCTAAGCTTGCTTGCATACGTTGAACCGCCGGCATATAATAGCCTCCGGGCCATGCGCCAGATGTGTTTATACCAACAAAACCGCCTCCTGCTTGTTAAATTCCTGGTTGAAATTATGCATCACATGCATCCGGACCAGTTCCGAATGTTGATTCATTTCCGAACTATGCATATTTTTCAATATCTTTGCAAAATGTATCAAAAACCTCAAAAAAGTGCGCTTTTTTGAGGTTTTTGAGCCAAAAGCGATACCTTTTCTTCCGTAAATCACTTAAATTGAAAAATCATTGCCATGACAAAAACGCCTGAAACACTCTTTGATAAAGTATGGGATGCCCACGTGGTGAAACATATAGCCGATGGACCTGATGTATTTTTTATTGACAGGCATTTCATTCATGAAGTAACAAGCCCGGTGGCTTTTTTAGGACTTCAGAAAAGGAATGCGCGCGTTTTGTTCCCCGAGCGAACCTTTGCCACCGCCGACCATAATACCCCCACGATGGATCAGCACCTGCCGGTGAAAGATCCCCTGTCAGCCAACCAGTTGAAAGCCCTCGAAGAAAATTCGGCCAAACACGGCATTTCACACTGGGGATTAGGCAATCCGAAAAATGGTATTGTGCATGTGGTGGGCCCCGAAAACGGGATTACCCTGCCCGGTATGACGGTGGTTTGCGGCGATTCGCACACTTCAACCCATGGCGCATTTGGAGCCATTGCTTTTGGCATCGGCACTTCCGAAGTTGAAATGGTGCTTGCCTCGCAATGCATTATGCAGGTGAAGCCAAAAAAAATGCGTATTAACGTTAACGGAACCCTGGGCAAGGGAATTACGCCNNNNATGACCGTTTGTAACCTCTCCATCGAAATGGGTGCGCGCGGCGGTATGATTGCCCCCGACCAGGTTACTTTCGATTACCTGAACGGGAAGGAAAAAGCCCCGAAAGGTGATGAATGGACTAAAACTGTTGCATACTGGAAAACCCTGAAAACCGACCCGGGTGCTGTATTTGATAAAGAACTGAGTTATAATGCCGCTGATATTGAGCCGCAAATAACTTACGGTACCAATCCCGGCCTTGGCACCGGCATTACGCACAATATCCCGTTTGCAACAGCTGTAAAGGATGGCGAAGCCTCGTATAAAAAGTCGCTGGCATACATGGGTTTCAGCGAAGGAGAAAAAATTATAGGTAAAAAAGTGGATTATGTCTTCCTCGGAAGCTGTACCAACGGCCGCATTGAGGATTTCAGGGCTTTTGCCTCCATTGTAAAAGGGCGCAAAAAAGCTGACAACAT
>DGQJ01000383.1:6081-12216 GCA_002389705.1 Bacteroidales bacterium UBA4417 | reverse complement strand
GACGAACTGAAAAACTTCCGCCAGTGGGGGAGTCCTACACCGGGTCATCCCGAAGTTGATTTTGCCCGTGGTGTCGAAAATACCTCAGGCCCCTTAGGCCAGGGACATACCATGGCAGTGGGTGCTGCAATTGCCGAACGTTTCCTTTGCGCCCGTTTTGGCGAATGGATGGCACACAAAACTTTTGCCTACATCTCTGATGGAGGTATACAGGAAGAAATTTCTCAATCGGCAGGCCGTATTGCCGGTTTCCTGGGGCTCAATAACCTGGTGATGTTTTACGATTCGAATGATATACAGCTTTCGACGGAAACAGATGCAGTTTCGTGCGAAAATACTGCCATGAAATACGAAGCCTGGGGTTGGAAGGTTATAACCATCGACGGAAACAATGCCGGCCAGATCAGGGCTTCGCTCAACACAGCCATTGCCGAAACAGAAAAACCTACCCTCATTATCGGTAAAACCATCATGGGCAAAGGTGCGTTGAAAGCCGATGGCAGCAGTTACGAGCGTAATTGTGCCACCCATGGTATGCCACTCGGTGAATCGGGCGCTTCGTTCGAAAAAACTATCGAAAACCTGGGTGGTAATCCGGCTGATCCGTTTGTTATTTTCCCCGAAGTTGCTGCATTATACCAGGAAGCCGGAAAAGCTAAAATTGCCGAAGCTGCCAAACGTAAACAGGCGCAGCGCGAATGGGAAAAATCAAATCCTGAACTGGCTGCCAAACTTCAGTTGTTCTTCTCCGGCAACCTTCCCGAGCTCGACTTTTCGTCTGTTTCACAGAAGGAAGGCATCGCAAGCCGTGCCGCTTCAGCCGCCATATTGGGTTACCTGGCCCAGCATGTAGAAAATATGATTGTTTCGTCAGCCGACCTTTCGAACAGTGATAAAACCGATGGTTTCCTTAAGTACACCAAAGCATTTACCAAAGGCGACTTCAGCGGAGCGTTCCTGCAGGCCGGTGTAAGTGAACTTACCATGGCTGCAATCTGTAATGGTATTGCGCTGCATGGCGGGGTTTGGGCCGCATGTGCAACTTTCTTTGTTTTCAGTGATTATATGAAACCGGCAGTCAGGCTTTCGGCCTTAATGGGCTTGCCGGTAAAATACATCTGGACCCACGATGCTTTCCGTGTAGGCGAAGACGGGCCTACCCACCAGCCCATTGAGCAGGAAGCCCAGCTTAGGCTGCTCGAAAACCTGAAAAACCATCACGGCCATATGAGCCTGCTGGCACTTCGTCCGGCTGATGCCTGCGAAACCTCTGTAGCCTGGAAAATGGCCATGGAAAACAAACATACGCCTACTGCGCTTATCCTTTCGCGCCAGAATATTAAAGATCTGCCTGCAAAAAATGATTCAACACGATACCAGGATGCATCACAGGCCGAAAAAGGCGCTTATGTGGTGCTCGATTGCAACAGCCAGCCTGATGTGGTGCTGGTAGCTTCCGGTTCCGAAGTTTCGACACTGGTCGATGGTGCTGCTTTACTCTCTGCCAACAGCGGGCTTAAAGTAAAAGTGGTTTCTGCTATTTCCGAAGGACTTTTCAGGCAGCAACCCGTTGATTACCAGCAACAGGTAATTCCTGCTCATGTTCCTGTATTTGGCCTCACAGCCGGTTTGCCCATCACACTGGCCGGGCTTGTTGGTACGCATGGTAAGGTATGGGGACTGGATCATTTCGGGTACTCGGCACCAGCCAAAGTATTGGATGAGAAATTCGGGTTTACACCTGAAAATGTATACAAACAGGTTGTTGCATTTCTTGAAGAAACAAAATAACTTCTGAAAATGGAGAGCTGTCAGAGCCAGGCATACCGTTTACTGCGGTTATGTTATTGATGATAGTTCTCCATTGCATTTTTAAAGCGTTTGCCTGTGATGGCGAGCCGCAGCATATCGTTTTTATCGGGTGCAGCTATGCCGGTGCTCACCAGCAGGTAAGGTTGAACATACACCCTCTTCTTTTTTCGTACAAGTGGCGACGGTATTTTAGCAAACTGGCAGATGCCCAGCAATTCGTCGTGCCTGAAAATATACATGCGGTTTTCAGCCGTATTGTAAAGCATTACGCTTACATTGCCCAGGAATTCGCCTTTACAGGCAAAGTCGGTCTGGTTAAAATTCATCTTTTCATTGTTGGATTTATACACCTTGTTTACCCATTGTACGATGGAAGTGTCAGTTTTAGGGGTACGTATAACATAATGCCAGCCAATTGTATCACCAGCTTCAATAATATATCCCAGGGCGCCCCTGTTCCATGAAAAAACGTTCACATAACTGGTTTCAACACCATGGCTGCCATCGCTGTTGGTGGTACGAGTGCGCTGTTTTTCAATATACCCTGGGCAGTAAATGTCTGATACCCAGTCGTAATGTGAATTATTTGTTCTTATAGAAGCTGCCAGGTACCAGTCAACATCCTTTGCACCGCTTATGCCAATGCCTGATATCAGGGTTAACGCTCCGCGCCACATATCGCCGCCAATTTTAAATTTAACATCATTCATCTGAACTGGTGCTGATGCATGTATGCTGATTTTCGAAATATTAGTATCAGCCAGTAAATAGTCATCAACGTTTGCTGATTGTTGTTTTAAATAAAGGGTGTCGTACGCAGTAATGAGCGGCTGTGTTTGTGCTATACCGGATATGACTGCAAAAATGAAGTACATAAGTATAATTATCCTGGCCTTTTTCATTTTGTTTATATTAAAGGTTCTGCAATATTAAAGATACGAAAATAATTCCATTGTCCTGAAAATGAATTTCTCCGGCGTCGCAGAATGTTAAAATCCCCGATTCAGATTGCATGGTAAAAGAAACTAACTGGTCAGGATTTTTATTCTCAGCGAAATTAGCAGAATTGATGCATAAAGGTAAAACCGGAACAGAATTCGGGCTAATATTTGTATTCCGTATTAACCTGAAATGAAAAGTACAGGTACAAAAAGGGCGGAAACGGGGAATAAAAATTTACTGTTGTTCCTGATTATACTCACTTCATTTATTAATCCATTTATGGGAGCTGCTGTAAATATTGCGCTTCCCGATATGGCTTCTGAACTCCGGATGAATACCGTTGTGATGGGTTGGGCTTAGATGTCGTTTCTGCTTGCTTCACTAGCCGTGTTGCTACCTATCGGTAAAATTGCTGATATGACCGGTTGTAAAAAGGTTTTTATTTTAGGAAATATTATTGTTACCATAGCTTCGGGGCTTTGCGCTCTTGCTACCAGTTCCGGAATACTGATAGGTTTCCGGTTGTTGCAGGGCATTGGAGGCTCAATGATGTTTGCAACCGGAACAGCCATGATCACATCCGCTTTTCCGCCCGAAAGACGAGGCCGGGCCATAGGTATAAATGTTTCTGCCGTTTATCTGGGGCTTACCCTGGCTCCCCTGCAGGGCGGTTTCCTTACCGATTTACTGGGGTGGAGGAGTGTTTTCTGGCTCAATATTCCGTTCGGGCTTTTTGTTATACCAGCCACTTTTTATGCCATCAAATCCGAATGGCGCGATGCGGCTGACGAACACTTCGATGTTTCCGGATCCCTGATTTATATGATCAGTATAGCGTTACTTATGTTCAGTTTCTCAAAACTACCTGCTTTTTCGGCCATTGTAATGACATTTGCCGGCTTAAGCGGGATGGTCTTGTTTATTCTGAACGAAAAGAGGTTTTCGTTCCCGATTCGGGATATAAATCTGTTTACCGACAACCGTGTATTTGCTTATTCGAACCTTGCAGCGCTCATTAACTATGCTACCACATTTGCCGTTACTTTTCTGCTGAGTTTGTACCTGTAGTAAATTGAAGGACTGAAGCCTTCGGATGCCGGTATAATATTGGTTACGCAGCCCATTTTCATGACGTTGGTGGCTTCATTCTCCGGCCGCTTATCCGATAAATTCGATCCCCGGATCCTTTCATCTGCCGGGATGGGCATCATTGTGGCCGGGCTCACTATGCTTTCATTTCTGAATGATCAAACACAACCAGCGTACATTATTTCTTGACTGCTGATATTGGGTACCGGCTTTGGCTTGTTTTCTTCTCCGAATACCAATGCCGTAATGAGTTCAGTGCCCAAGCGTTACTTTGGGGTTGCGTCGGCCACCATCGGAACCATGCGCCTTGCCGGCCAGATGATGAGTATGGCCATTGCCACACAGGTTCTTCATATATTGATGGGCGGAAGTAAAATTAACCCTTCAAATCACGCTCTTTTTATCACGGGTACACGGATTATCTTTGTAGTATTTGCTGTATTATGCGTTGCAGGTGTTTTCGCTTCACTTGCAAGGGGCAAACGCGATAAGACCGGTTCAAAATCTGGTAATTTGGATTTTCAACAACGAATTTTTTATCATTTTGATTTCCTTTAAAGTTAATGACGGAAGACGGAAGACGGAAGATGGAAGACGGAAGACAGAAGACTGATGACTGAAGACAGGAACAAGCCAATCATCCATCTCCCAGTCTCCCTGTCGCCCAGTCTCCCTGTCGCTTAAGCTGATAAATTATGCGTCTGGGGCACAGATTAATATATTTTTCACATAATTTCAATTTTTTCAGCCGGGTTATAGCCTGAATCCTCATTTCGAGCGCAATATTTACGCGAAAGTGTTGACAAAATCAACATGTGTAAGAATATTCAACAACATAGTTTAAAAAATTGATTTTGAGTGCCTTGTAGCTGTATATTATTGCTGCTGTTGAAAAAATAAACACACCGACTGCTTAAATATTAAACAGGGATAGGTTTAACGTGCTTAAAAACAGTGTATTATAATCGTGGCACCGTTATTGGATATGATGAATTGTAATATTGAAATTCTTTATGCCATGAAAAAAATAATTCTTCTGTCAGTCGCAATTTTACTGTCTGCTTTTCCTGTAAAAGTTTACAGCCAGCAAGTTGCATCAAGTGGTAACAATTCAAATAATGAATTGGTAACCGTTCAGTGTTCACCCGATTTATACCAGTTAGCATCAACCTGGGCTGCTGAATATGGCCGGCTTTTCCCGGGGAAACTAATCAAGGTCGAAGCTTCGGGCCCTAACAGCGTGGTACCCGGCACAACCAGTAACCTGGGCTTTGTTTCCTCCAAATCGCAATCAGCACCTATGAGCGACAAAGCCTGGAGAATGGTAATCGGCCGTGATATCATAGTTCCGGTAATGAATGCTTCAAACCCTTTTTGGAACGAAATCAGCCGTACCGGATTTTCGTCTGAAAAACTGGCTGGCATTTTTAGCAATCCTGAAAGCCAGTACTGGAATACACTTTCTGCTGGTGCAAAAAATACAGCCATGCATATCTACGTTGTGAACGACAATGACACTAAAACCGCTGTAGCCAGGTTTCTGCAGTTAAATCAGCTTCCGGTTTCCGGAATTTCGTTTGGATCCAGCCAGGAGGTTTCGGCTGCCGTGCAGAAGGATCCTTATGCGCTTGCATTCTGCAAACTGGTAGCAGTAACCAATCCCGCAAACCAGCAACTGGCTGATAACATCAGGCTGCTCCCCATTGATAAAAACGGGAACGGCACCCTCGATTATATGGAAGACATCTATGCCAATGCTGATGTTTTTATGCGCAGTGTCTGGATCGGGAAATATCCCAAAGCATTGTACACAAACATCTATGTAGTAAGTGCCACAGCTCCCGAAAATGAATCGGAACTCGCATTTTTGTCGTGGGTACTTGCCGGTGGACAACAGTATATGAAATCAAAAGGATATATTGAGCTGGCCGAAAATGAGAGCCAGATGCAACTTGAAAAAATTAATACGCCGGTTTTATCGGTAACCCCGGCAAATGATGCTTCGCAAACAGGAATTATCTTCCTTGTTCTAGCGGTTGTTATCGGCCTTGGCCTGGTTGCAGGTGTTATTGTGCGATCATATCGCAAACAGGAAAACGTGGCGCCTGTTTTTAGTGATGAACCTCAGAGCTTCAGCCGCGATGGTGTAAAAATGCCGCAAGGTTTATTTTTCGACAAAACCCATACCTGGGCATTTATGGAAAAGGACGGAAATGTGACCATCGGTATCGATGATTTCCTGCAACATGTTACAGGCCCTGTTACCCGTGTCGAAATGAAAAACCCGGGCGA
>DGQJ01000383.1:234-6040 GCA_002389705.1 Bacteroidales bacterium UBA4417 | reverse complement strand
GCTGGTTAAAGGAAACGCAACTTATGGATATGGCCGGCAAATACAGGCTTTGGATAGATAATGAATTCTCAAGACTCAAAGATTTTCTCGCATTAACACTTAAACCCGGCAGCCTCGAATACTCGCATGCTGTGATGCAGGATGGCGGTGTGCTGAAAGAAGGCGTACTGGCAGAGTTCGGGCCTGAAGTTTGGGACGATTTCCAGACTAAATTCCTCGACACTTACAAATAACTTTTCACTTCTTAATTTTTCTCATTAAAACATTCATCCTAAAAACTAAAAGGAAATGGATTTACATCGTCGTGACTTTTTCAGAATACTGGGTGCCACAGGTCTGACCCTGGCAGTTGGGAAGGAACTTAAAGCAGCGCCCGGGGCCAAAGCCAGCCTCGAATTCAGGGGGGTATTGTACGATGCTGCACGTTGCAAGGGTTGCCGCGGTTGCGAGTACGATTGTGCTGATGCCAACGGCCTGCCCGAACCTTTACCCACCAAGGACATTAAGGGATTACGCACCACCGATGATAAACACCGCACTGTGGTAAATGAATACAAAACATCCAAAGGCATAGTGTATTGCAAAATGCAGTGCATGCATTGCAACGAGCCAGCCTGTGCTTCGGCCTGCCTTACCCAGGCAATGACAAAATCCAAGGATGGACCGGTAATATGGCGCGAAGATAAATGCATGGGTTGCCGGTATTGCATGGTTTCGTGCCCTTTTAATATCCCCAAATTTGAATACCACAGCGCGAATCCAAAAATCGAAAAATGCACCATGTGTTTCGAAACAAGGGTGAAAAAAGGCGAATTGCCGGCCTGTGTCGAAAACTGCCCCAACGAAGCCCTGATGTTTGGTACCCGCAGGGAACTGATTCAGGAAGCCAGGCGCCGCATTTTCGAAAAGCCCGACCTATATTATAACCAGATTTATGGCGAAAACGAAGCCGGCGGAACCTGCTGGCTGTATATTTCGCCGGTGCCATTTAAGGAAATCGGATTAAACACCTCCGTTCAGAGTGCTTCGTACCCGGCGCTTACCAAGGGATTCCTGTACAGTGTTCCGTCAGTTTTTGTATTGGCCCCTGCCTTGTTGTTAGGTATACAGCAGGCTACCAAAAAAGATAACTCAACAAAACCGCAAGACAATGAATAGTGGTCATTTAATATCGGCTGATAACGATGGGAAGTCCATCTGGAAATTCCTGTTCAGGCAAATGAAACCCAAAGGCAGGTGGCTCACCCCGTTTAATATCATTTCCATTCCCATTATTTTCCTGGGGATTGGATTGATTGTGATCCGGTTCTGGAAAGGCATAGGCGCTATTACCAACCTTTCGCAGGATGTGCCCTGGGGTTTGTGGATAGGCTTTGATGTGGTAACCGGCGTTGCATTTGCCGGCGGTGCCTACGTGATTACTTTTATGGTGTATATCCTCAATATGAAAAAGTACCATTCCATTGTGCGGGTTACGGTGCTTAACGGGTTCCTGGCATACCTGTTTTATGCCGGCGCATTACTGCTCGACCTGGGGCGCCCGTGGAATGTTATAAACCCGATTATAGGGAATAATTTCGGGGTGAGCTCCGTGTTGTTCCTGGTGGCCTGGCATTTCCTGCTGTACATGATAGCCCAGCTTATTGAATTTTCACCAGCCATTGCCGAATGGCTGGGGGCACGCCGCGCGCATAAAATCCTTTCGGGGATGACACTCGCGGCTGTAATATTTGGTATCACCTTGTCCATGCTTCACCAATCGGGATTGGGGGCGCTATTCCTCATGGCAAAGGAAAAAATCCACCCACTGTGGTATTCGGAGTTTATCCCGATACTGTTCCTGGTATCCAGCATTTTTGCCGGGCTTTCGATGGTAATTTTTGAAGGGTCTATCAGTCAGCGTGTGTTTTCGGGGCAAATCAGCGACAAGCACCGTAACGAACATCATAACATCATTCACGGCCTGTCGAAAATTTGTACCGGTGCCATGTTTGCCTACTTTTTCCTGCAACTGCTGGTGCTGGTGCATGGCAAACACTGGGACCTGCTAAATACGCCCATGGGGCACTGGTATCTGCTCGAAATGATTGGTTTTGTTTTGGTACCTATGGTACTTTATTTCTACAGTTACAAAGCCAATAATGTATTTCTGATCAGGCTGGCAGCCATACTCACTATGCTGGGTGTGATACTGAACCGGCTCAACGTTACCGTAATAGGTTTCAAATGGGATATGGCAGTGCGCTATGTGCCCTCGTGGATGGAAATTGTAGTTACACTCACGGTGCTGTTTACCGAGATATGGATTTTCAGGTGGGTTATTAACCGCTTGCCGGTGCTCAGGGAATCGCCCAAATGGGTAAATGAAGATAAATTAACTGATAAACCGGCTCTTGCCAAAAAAATACAAAGAGCATAACACATAATACCATGGAAGGATTTACTTATTACAACATATTTGATACCAAGGGTATAGAATACCTGGTGATCATAGCATTTTTGCTGATGCTGATTCCTTTTTGGCTGACATTAAACAAACCGGCAAAAGTGAAAGAACAGTTCAGTAAGGCAGTTGATGCGCTTTCAGCCGCAATACTTAATATCCCGCAAGGTATTTTTCACAGTAAAAACCACACCTGGGCTTTTCTCGAAAAATCAGGAACTGCCTTGGTTGGCGTTGACGATTTCCTGCTGAACATTACCGGAGAACTCAGGATCCGCTTGCTTAAAAAACCAGGTGAACGTGTCAGGAAAGGGGAGTTGATGGCCGAGCTGGACCAGAATGATAAATCACTGAAAGTGTTTTCGCCCATTTCAGGAACCATTGTCACCATAAACCCCGGATTGGAAGCGAATACCGCTTTGCTAAATAACGATCCTTACGGACAGGGCTGGCTTTACAATGTGAAACCATCGTTATGGATTGAAGAAATTCCCTCTTTCCTGATGGCCGAAGATGCTACCAACTGGTTGAGTAAAGAACTGATTCGATATAAGGATTTTTTAGCTACCCGGCTCTCGCGGTACTCGCCCGAAACTGCAATGATTGTTTTGCAGGATGGAGGCGAATTAGCCGAAAATTCGCTTTCGGAATTACCCGATGATTTATGGCTTGATTTTCAACAGGAGTTTTTAAATCCATGATATTACCTTCCTGTTTACCAGCCTGGTAATTTGTTGTTTTGATCAGATGGAACAAAAAAAGGTCCTTTTTATTACGGATAAAGAAAAACTGATGAAAAGTTCATCAGTTTTTCTTTATATTTGGTTGATACATATATCAGATTGAATATATGCATTTCAAAACCAGTGATTAAACAGTGCAAAAAAAAGGGAAATGAAATCCAAAAATCAATCACCTCAGAATAAAAATATGACCAGCACCTTTATTGGAAAATATTTAAAATTCGGCAGGTCAATCTATGGCAGGGTTGTACTGATTATTGCCATACTTTCGGTGTTCATGTTTATGTCGTTTGGTATCATATTCCGCTCGGTGTATGAGCAATATCTGAACACAATGATACTTCAGAGCGGCAATAACGTGGGTTCGCTGGTTGAGGGTGCCCTGTATCACTCCATGCTCGAAAACGATAAGGGTGCGCTTCAGAATACACTCGATGTAATTCATACCCTTCCGGGGATTGAAGATGTGAGCATGTACGACAACAACGATAGTTTGATCTATTCCTCTTTTCCCCAGGATACTGCAGGAAGTTTCAATGCCAATTGCAAAGGCTGCCATGCCAATATAGCCACCATGTTTCCGCGCAGCGACAAATCCTACAAAATTATTACCGCCGAAAGTGGCTGTAAAATGAATATGGGTATAAACGATCAGCGGCACCTGCTAATCCGCTCGCCTATACTCAACACAAAGTCGTGCTACGAAAGCAATTGCCATGCGCACAGCTCTGCCGATAAAGTACTGGGCTCGCTGGTAATTAAAGTGCCACTAAAAGAGCTGGATGCTGCCGTAAAAAAATCATCGCTCGAATTTTATATTCTGGCCATCCTCACCACTTTGCTGCTGGCTTCGTTTTTAATACTCTTTACCCGGCACGAAATAAAGAAACCGCTCAGCAGGCTTATTAAGGCAAGTATTTCGGTTTCTAACGGCGACAGGAGTTCGCGGGTCGAAATCAGGCCAAACCAGCTCGATGATATGCGAATGGTATCCGTAGCTTTTAACGATATGCTCGACAACCTGCAGCGTGCCACTACCGAACTCGAAAACTGGTCGCAGCAGCTGGAGTATAAGGTGCAGAAAAAATCGGAAGAGCTTGGCACGGCTCAAAGCGAGCTTATCCATATCGAACGGCTGGCCTCACTCGGCAAGCTCTCATCATCAGTGGCCCACGAAATAAACAATCCGCTTTCGGGCATACTTGTATACACCAAGCTGGTGCATAAACTGCTCAATAATCCTGAGATTACCGGGGCTAAAAAAGAAGTGATGCTCAAACACCTTAAAATGATTGAAGCCGAAACCAAACGCTGCGGCGAGATTGTGAAAGGGCTGCTCGATTTCTCGAAAAAAGATCAGGATGATTTCGAACCCAACCACTTGCACGAAATATTGCACGAAACCTATAACCTGATGTCGCACCCGGTTAAGATTGAAAATATAAGTTTTGTTACCGATTTTTCGGCCACCTCCGACCTTATATTTTGCAGCCCTAACCAGATCAAACAGGCCTGTGTGGCATTGCTGGTAAATGCCTCCGAAGCGGTTACCGAAAACGGTGAAATATCCATAAAAACATCAAATCCCGATGCGGATACCATCAGAATCGATATTATCGACAACGGGATTGGCATCTCGGCCGAAGACCTGCCACATATTTTCGAGCCTTTCTTTTCGACCAAACAAAAGGCGCAGGGCATTGGACTCGGATTGCCTATTGTACATGGCATTATTCAAAGTCATAAAGGAAAAATAAAGGTAAAATCGGAACCGGGACAGGGAACTACCATTTCGATTACGCTGCCGCTTGTCAGGCAGTAATAAGGGGCAGAAACAGGTTTAAATAAAAATGACCTTTTAAAAACCCCGCAATACCATTTACAGCGCAACTTGTTGTTTTATAATTACCGGATGATGAAAATGCGTATCACCTACATGTAACCTCTTAACCCTATGGATAAAAAAATATCAATTCTGATTGTCGACGATGAGGAAAGCGTCAGGGATTCGTTGTACAGCTGGTTTACCGAGGACGGATACCGGGTCGACGTTGCCGAACATGCCAAAAAAGCCCTTTCGCTGCTCGAAACCGGCTCTTTCGATATTATCCTCACCGACCTGAAAATGCCCGGCATGGACGGGCTGGAGCTGCTGCAACGCATCAAATCGCTGAATAAGGATTCCATTATCATCGTTATGACCGCTTTTGCCAGCGTTGATACTGCCGTAAAAGCGCTCAAAGAAGGGGCCTTCGATTATGTAACCAAGCCTTTCGATCCCGACGACCTCTCGCACCTGATACGCAATGCAACGCGGCAGGTTTCGCTGGCCCACGAAAATGAAACGCTGAAAAAAAGGGTCGATTCGCTCGAAAATGTCGAAGACCTCATTGGCAAAAGCGAGGCCATAAAACGGGTACTCAGCGAAATTGAAAGCGTGGCTCCCACCAATTCATCGGTTATTATTACCGGCGAAAGCGGTACCGGCAAGGAGCTCGTGGCCAAAGCTATACATGCCAATTCGCAACGAAAATTTTATCCCCTGGTAAGCGTGCATTGCGGCGCCCTTACCGAGAGCCTGCTCGAAAGCGAACTTTTCGGGCACGAGAAAGGCGCTTTT
>DGQJ01000383.1:0-121 GCA_002389705.1 Bacteroidales bacterium UBA4417 | reverse complement strand
TTCGTCCGATTTCAGGGTGATATGTGCCACCAACCGCGACCTTAAGAGTATGGTCGAAAAGGGCACCTTCCGCGAGGACCTGTATTACCGGCTCAACGTGATGAACATCAACGTGCCGCCG
>DGQJ01000021.1 GCA_002389705.1 Bacteroidales bacterium UBA4417 | reverse complement strand
TTTTCAGTAAAAGTAAGGAATGTGTATGCTTGGCCAAATCATTTCGAAACATAAACCTAAAAGTTCTTATTTTTGCACTCCTGTTTTCCGGAGGAAAATATTCCAGCAAGAATATAATTTCCTGGTATCAGAAAACAACCTGACCCTGTAAGCCTTCATGCAAAGAAATTATATCCCTCAGGCATTTTATTTCACCCTGGCTGTTGCCGGCGTACTGCTGTTATTATCCTTTTTTCATCAAGAACGAACTGTATTTGGCTATACCCTGAAACCGATAGCCATACTGGCCGATATTATGGCCGATCACACAACCGTGAATATAGCTATAAAAGACACGCTGCCTGTGGAAACACAGCCTTGCCCGCCGGGCGTGGTATGTTTCCGCAATTTTACCGGCACCGATCACCCGCTCGATAAACTTTTCGACCGGCTGCTGAAAGCCAGGGCAAAGCAAGGCAAAGTGCGTATTGCCTGGTACGGCGATTCGTTTTCGGACGGCGATATACTGGTGAGCGACCTGCGCGATACCCTGCAAAGCCTGTATGGCGGCAACGGCGTTGGGTTTGTGCCCATCACTTCCGAAATTGCTGGTTTCAGGCAGTCGGTCATTCACTCTTTCGGAGGATGGAACACCTCTTCGATCCTTACCAGCCCNNAAACACACATCCACTTTTAATACCTTCAGGTTGTTTTATGCTTCGGCTTACGACCAGAAAGCCCGTATTTCGATCAACAAAACCGATACCCGCGTACTCAACCTGGCCGCTTCCGAAACGCCCGCCATGGTTAGCGTGCAGGCCGACAGCATCAGGCAGGTAAGCGCCCGGCTGAACCGCGGAGGCATAACCTGTTTCGGGGCTTCGCTCGAAGATGAAACCGGCATTTATATCGATAATTTCGCCATCAAAGGAAACTCAGGTCTTGGCTTACAGGCCATCCCCGAACGGAACCTGGCTGCTTTCGACAGCCTGCTGAATTACGACCTCATCGTCCTGCAGTTCGGCTTAAACGTCTCTAATTCGCCCACCCGCGATTTTACCGGCTATATGAAAGGCATGAGCCACCTGATCAACAAGCTGAAAACGGCCTTTCCCGATACACCCATCCTGCTGTTATCCGTTTCGGACCGCAGCCAGCGGCGGCAGGGAAACTTTGTAACTATGCCTGTAATACCGGTGCTGGTGCAGGCACAGGAAAAGATAGCTTACGATAACAAGTTGCTTTTCTGGAACCTGTTCGAGGCCATGGGCGGCGAAAACTCAATGGCAGCCTTCGCCAATGCAAAGCCAGCACTTGCCAACAAAGATTACACACACCTGAACTTCGCCGGTGGCCGGGTTATAGGGCTCTCCCTTGCGCGCAGTTTTATTTTTGAAGTCGAAAAATACCAGAAACGGAGGAATAGCCTTGCTACCATCACGAAATAGATTATTAACATGTATATGCCTGCTGCTTGTTTCCTTCGCGGTAAATGGGCAGGTAAACGAAGCCGATACAGTAAGCCAAAGCGCATACCCTTTTATCAGTTACGATGCGGATACATTGATCAATCCTGCACAGTTACAGTCGTTCTTCGATAAACTGCTGAAACTCGAAAACGGCGACAGCAGCCAGCTCAGTATTCTGCATATCGGCGACTCGCACATACAGGCCGATTTCCTTACCCGGCAGGTACGCACCCGGTTTCAGCAACGCTTCGGCAATGCAGGCCGCGGGCTGGTGTTCCCGCTGCGCGTGGCCGGCACCAATGAGCCTACCGACTACCGTTCGGCCAGCAATGTGAGCTGGACTACAGGAAAAATAGTGGGCCAGAACCGCGATCCCGAACCGGGCATTTCGGGCATTTCGGTGCGCACCAGCCAAAGCGGGGGCTATATCGATATCACCACCCTGAACCACGACGACCTGGATTATGCCTTCGACCAGGTGACACTCATCCATGCCAAGGATAGCCTGCAGTTCGACTGCCGCATCACGGATTCGGAATTAAAATTCGGTTACCTCATGTCGGCCGCCGATACCGAAAACGGTACTTACCAAACCTGGGTCCCGTTTACAAAGCCAACCAATTTTGTACGCATACAGGCAGAGCAAACCTCCGAAAGCCAGCAAACCGCCACCATGCAGGGCATAATTTTAAAAAACAGCAGGCCTGGCGTCCTGTACCACAGCGTGGGAATAAACGGCGCTCATTTCAGCGATTATAATACTTCGCCGCTGTTTTTCGCCCAGCTTAACACCCTGCAACCCGACCTGGTGATTATCTCGCTGGGAACCAACGAAGGCGCTAACATTAAAATTACCGTCGACGAGATAGTGGCCTCGGTGGGCACGATGGTGCAGAAAATCAGGACGCTGAACCCCGGCGCATGTGTACTCATTACCACGCCTGTGGATGATTTTTTCAGGAAGAAATACAAAAATCCTTACCTGGAAGCCGTGCAACGTGCATTGAAGCAAAGCGCCCTGGCCGAGAACGTTGCCTGCCTGGATATGTACACGATAGGCGGAGGCTTTGGTTCCTGCAGCGGGTGGCGCAAGGCCGGCCTGATGCAATCCGATGGGGTCCATTTTTCGAAAACGGGATATGCCCTGCAGGGCGATTTATTGTACAACGCTATTATTGACAGTTACCGGAAGTATGCAGCAGATTGATTTTCATAAACTTTTGCAGGAGTTTGTTTACAACCCCAAGGAGCCGATGATTTTCAGCAGCGGGTTCTTCCTGTTCCTGTTCCTGGGTTTCCTAGCGGTATACAGCCTGGTGTATAAGCATAATACGCTGAAAAACATTTACCTCACCCTGTTTTCAATCTTCTTTTATTACAAATCGAGCGGGCTGTATTTTATACTGCTGCTGATTACCGCCGTGGTCGACTATAACCTTGCCCGGCAGCTGGCCCGCACCGACGATAAACGAAAACGCTTGCTGTACCTGGTTATCAGCCTGGTGGTAAATATCGGCATGCTGGTTTATTTCAAGTACACCAATTTCTTCCTGGGCATAGCTTACGACCTGTTGANNCGCAATATTGAGCCGGTGAAGAACATTTCGGAGTTTGCCTTTTTTGTTACCTTTTTCCCGCAAATGGTGGCCGGGCCTATTGTGCGTGCCTCGGTATTCCTGCCACAGGTGCGCAAAACGCCGTATGTAAGCCGGGCCGATTTTGGCAAAGCCATTTTCCTGATCTGTATCGGGCTGTTCAAAAAAGCTGTGATCTCCGATTATATCAGCATCAATTTTGTGGACCGCATTTTCGATAATCCCGGTCTGTATACCGGCCTCGAAAACCTGTTTGGCGTGTACGGATACGCGTTGCAGATATACTGCGACTTCTCGGGCTACACCGATATGGCCATTGGCATTGCATTGCTGCTGGGGTATAAACTGCCGGTAAACTTCAATTCGCCTTACCAGTCGGCCAGCATTACCGAGTTCTGGAGGCGCTGGCATATATCACTTTCCACCTGGCTGCGCGACTACCTGTATATATCGCTGGGCGGCAACCGCAAAGGCAAAATACGCACCTACATCAACCTGATGATCACCATGCTGCTGGGCGGACTATGGCACGGCGCGGCGCTAAAATTCGTGATATGGGGTGCTTTACACGGTGCAGGGCTGGCGGTCGAAAAATTTATCGGTTCGGTAGTTCAGATCCCGAAAAACAAGCTTACNNCCATTTTGTATGTTTTGCCTGGGTCTATTTCAGGGCCGATAATATGGCAGTGGTAAATGCGATGCTTACGCAGATTACCACGGCTTTTCACCCCGAAATACTGGGCGATTTTATTAAAGGCTACCCGTATATCCTGATGTTGATGGCGTTCGGATACCTGCTCCATTTTATCCCGTCCCACATCGAGCTGCAAACCCAGCAGCTTGTGGTGAAGTCACCATTTGTACTTAAAGTGGCTTACCTGCTGGTAATTGTTTTTGTGGTGATACAAATCAAATCGTCGGAAATACAGCCGTTTATATATTTCCAATTCTGATCTCAGAGAACTGCTGTATACATTGATTAAAAGCTATTTTTTTCAAAAGCTTTATGGGATTTCGAACAAGATAAGCTCAGGATTTTATTAGGAAAGAAAGAATGCAGTTTGCTCTAAAAACAGAATCAGGGAGTCCAAAAATTATCTGTTATATAGAAGACGGTATCAATAAAATAAAGTACATCATTTCGAGTCAGAACGTTTTCGTCATGAAGGTCCTCTAGAATAATTCCTAAATCATGATTGAAATAATCGTTGTTTCGTGTGTTTATAAACCCATTTTGAGTCAGGAATATTTTAACTTTCTCTAAATATGTTTTGCCCGAAATTGCTACGTAAGCTTGTTGAACAACCCCATACAAAATGTCGTTTTCTTTAAAAAATCCCAGAAATTGATAAGCAGTATCCGGGAAAAAATAATTATGAAGTAATAAGTTATAAAAGTAATCCTGCCAGGATTGATAATATATGGCGTCATTTAATTTCAAAACATGCTCCGTATCTTTCAGGTAAACTTTTTGCTCGGCACCTGCACTCACATATTGAGTAAAATCTAAATTGTTTACCCAAAGAGAATTTTCAGAGATAAAGGCTTCTAATCTCTGCTCTTCCTGTTTTTTGTAGTGCTTAATTTGCGCAATTTCGCTGCTTGCAGGCGAGCCTTTTTTAAGGTAACCGGCGACTGATTGGATAATTGCTCCATACCTAACTTCGCTCTTTCCTGAAATGACATTTTGTAATTCATTTTTCAACTTATTTTGCATTTGCAAATATACGGAATTTATGGTAGGCTAATGATGATAGAAAAGCTATGCTAGTTACTTTCCTAAAGCATATCCTTCCTGTTGCAAGCATTCCTTCTTATGTATTCGCCAGGTATCCCAAACTAAAAATATTCCCACCGGCAGGTTGATGAAATCCATATACATATCATTGGATTCTAATGAATTTGATTCTATGCCCGGTAAAATCATCACATTTACTAATTGCCATAAAAGACTTTGCCCGTAGGGCATTTATATCAATAGAAAAACCACAAATAATAACCCTGCTTTCCCGGTGGGAAAAAGTCATGGAAGACTGGAACACACCTTCACCTTTCTCCCCATCGCCCCTTCTCCCCATCACCCCAAAGCATTTAACTCTCTATTTGCACTTTCCCCTAAAAAGTATTTACTTTGACTTACAAATCCATGCCGTGGCAGATTCTTAATTTAACCTTGCCTGCTAACTATATCTACGCTGTGAAGTTTAATTTCCCATTATGAAAACAAGACCGTTTCTGATTGCCCTTTTACTGTTAACTTTAGTAACTTTTGTCCATATATCTCAGGCGCAAACCGCAAAATCGCCCCTCGAGTTTTTTGGCTTCGAACCCGGATCCTACGGCAACCTGTTCGATTACAACCAGCTTATTGCCTATTTCCGTCAGCTCGACAATGCCTCACCACGCATACAAATGCGCGAAATCGGCGAATCGCCTATGGGTAAAAAAATGTATATGGTGTTTATCTCCTCGCCCAAAAACCTGGAGAAACTCGATCATTTTAAAGACATAAACCGTAAGCTGGCCCTCGACTGGCAACTGCGCGATGCGGAACGCGATTCGCTGGTGGCCGAAAACAGGGTGTTTGTGCTGGCAACCCTTTCCATGCACTCCAACGAGGTAGGGCCAACCCAGGCTGTACCGCAAATTGCCTATACCCTCGCCAATACCAAGGATCCCGATATGCTCAACTGTCTGCAGAACGTGGTATTTATGGTGGTGCCTAACCACAACCCCGACGGCATGCAGATGGTGGTCGACAATTACCGCAAGTACAAAGGAACCATATACGAAGGCTGCTCGCTGCCGGGGGTGTATCACAAATACATCGGCCACGACAATAACCGCGATTTTGTTACCCTCACCCAAAAGGATACCCGCGTAATTTCAGCCATCTACAGCAAGGACTGGTTCCCGCAGGTAATGATCGAAAAACACCAGATGGGCTCCACCGGAGTACGTTATTTTGTGCCTCCCATGGCCGACCCTATTGCCACAAATATCGACGAAGGCATCTGGAACTGGTCGTGGGTGTTCGGTTCGGCTATGGCTAAGGATATGGCAGCTGCGGGTTGTGCCGGTGTAGCCCAGCATTACCTTTTCGACGACTATTGGCCTGGCTCCACGGCAACCGCCGAATGGAAGAATATGGTGGGCATGCTTACCGAAGCTGCCAGCGTAAACGGAGCAACTCCTGTTTACATCGAGAAAAATGAAATCCGCGTGGCCGGCAAGGGGCTGGGCGAAAATAAAAAAAGCATTAACATGCCGCTTCCCTGGGAAGGCGGATGGTGGCATTTGTCAGATATCGTGAAATACGAAATTCAATCTACATTCTCCCTGCTCCGCACCGCATCGGCGAACCGCGAACAGTTACTCCTGTTCCGCAACAATATGTGCCGCAAGGAAGTAATGAAAGGCCGTACCCAGGCGCCATCCTATTTCGTGCTGCCGCTACGGCAACACGACCAGGGCGAGCTGGTTGCCCTCGTAAACCTGCTCAGCGAGCACGGCGTGAGTGTTTCGCGGCTTAAAACCGACATCACCTGGAAAGATAAACTGATGCATGCCGGCGATATCGTGATACCCATGGCGCAGCCATTCCGCTCCTTTATTAAGGAAGTTATGGAAACACAAACCTATCCCGAAAGACATTATACGCCCGGGGGCGAACTGATAAAACCATACGACATCACAAGCTGGTCGCTGCCACTCAACAAGGGATTGCAGGCGTACCAGGTGCCGGTAGTGGTTAATGAACTGGACCAAAATCTGGAGCCCGTGGCATTGCCATTTACACTCGTTAAATCGTTGCCCGAACACGACAACGGCTATTGGATTTTTAGTTCAGCGCTGAACGAAAGCTACAGGTTAGCATTCAAATCATTGGCTTCAGGGCTTTCGGTCCGCCGTACCAGGGCAGCCATTCCGCTTGCCGGCGAAACCCTGCCTGCCGGGAGTTTTATTATTTCAGGTGCAAAAGGAATAAAAGTTTCAAAAGTTATCGACTCACTCAGCGTACAGCCCCTTTGGGTTGAAGGCAATCCCGACACAACGGCCACCCGGGTTACGATGCCCCGCATTGGGCTGGTCGAGAGTTGGTTCTCGGACATGGATGCAGGCTGGACACGTTATCT
>DGQJ01000237.1:6882-8381 GCA_002389705.1 Bacteroidales bacterium UBA4417 | reverse complement strand
TCAGGCGCTACCTGCAACAACAACACGGTATTGAAGCCATGGAAATGGTGACTTCCGAAATACTTGAAAGCTATGAACAGGCTGGGCTAAAACCGGAAGCACGCACATTGCTGAATAATGTGCTGATGCAGGCTGATTTCGCAAAATTTGCCAAGGCCATACCTCAAAACCGGGAAAACGAATTGAGCATGACCTGGTCGAAGCAGTTCATCAATGAAACAAAGCCATTGCCTGTAAGTACCGAACCAAAAATTGCCGCAGATAATACCTTACAACCCACTGTAGCCGAAATAAAGGAATGATAGCACGACTTCACTTTGCCGACCCCGCATACCTCTGGTTGCTGCTCTTTATTCCCGGAGCAATAGCCTGGTACTGGTACAAGCTCAGGCATTATTCAGTTCCGATGCAGCTCTCGTCGACAGCGGTATTCCGTCAGATGACTATAGGCTGGAAGCATTATGTACGGTATGCGCTGTTCGGGCTACGGATGCTGGCAATTGCACTTTTAATACTGGCCCTGGCCAGGCCTCAAACCAATATGAACCGCCAGGATATCAGCGTTGAAGGTATAGATATTATGCTGGCAACTGATATTTCGAGCACCATGCTGGCCGAAGATGTGAAGCCCAACAGGATTGAAGCTGCCAAAGAAGTAGCCATCGATTTTATTAACAGCCGTCCCGACGACCGTATCGGGCTGGTGGTATTTAGCGGCGAAAGCTTTACACAGTGCCCGCTCACATCAAATCATGCTATGTTGATCAACCTTTTCAAAGAAATTAACTTCGGAATGATTGATGACGGAACGGCAATCGGCGACGGACTGGCAACAGCCATTAACCGGTTGAAGGAAAGCAAAGCCCGGAGCAAGGTCATAATCCTGCTGACCGATGGGATAAACAACATGGGCTCCATCGATCCGCAGTCGGCAGCTGAAATGGCTGAATTATACGGCATCAGGATATACACCATTGGAGTTGGCACCATGGGATCGGCTTTGTTCCCGGTGCGCACCCAATACGGAATGCAATACCAGCGAATGGAAGTACAGATTGATGAAGCCTTGCTGAAGAAAATATCGGCGCTAACCAACGGTAAATATTTCAGGGCTACCAACCGGCAAAAGCTTCAGGAAGTATATAAAGAAATTGACAGGCTCGAAAAATCGAAGATCGATGTTACCGAATTCAACCGCAAAAAGGAAGAGTTCATGCCATTTTTAATTTTTGCACTGCTGCTGCTTACCCTCGAATTTGTATTTCGTTTTGCGGTGCTTAAATTAGTTCCTTAACCAATAATTAGTTGTTATGTTCCGATTGGCTCATCCACAATTCCTTTACCTGCTGCTGCTCATTCCTGTGCTGGTGCTGTTGTTTGTGTATGCACGCCTGCAGAAGAAAAAAGCACTTTCCACTTTTGGCGACCTGGGCCTGGTTTTGCGGCTGGTTCCTGAATATTCCGGCATCCGACAGATTCTGAAATTTATACTTTGGTCG
>DGQJ01000237.1:0-6826 GCA_002389705.1 Bacteroidales bacterium UBA4417 | reverse complement strand
CTGGTGGTATTTGCCGGTAAATCGTATGTACAAATGCCGCTCACTACCGATTATTCAGCCACCAGGCTTTTCCTTTCGAATATCACCCCGGGTATGATACCAGTGCAGGGAACAGCCATTGGCGATGCCATCGAAACCAGTGCATCCAGTTTCGGAAATACAAAGCAAAGCAAAGCGATCATAGTTATTACTGATGGCGAAAACCACGAAGATAACGCAGTGGAAGCGGCCCAGGAAGCGGCATCGAAAGGAATCCGTGTTTATACCATCGGGATAGGATTGCCCGAAGGCGCTCCCATACCGGTTTACAGCGGAAACACCCAGATAGGGTATAAAAAAGATGCACAGGGAATTACAGTCATCACCCGTATCGACGAACCCATGCTGCAGGATATTGCTAAAGCAGGAAAGGGCATCTTTGTGAGAGCTAACAACTCGCAATCGGGCGTGCAGGAAGTATTCGACCAGATTAACAAACTGGAAAAAGCAGAGTACAACGAAGCTTTTTTCTCCGACTACGAAGATCGTTTTCAGTTTTTTGTACTGGCAGCGCTCCTTCTCATCGTTGCTGAAACACTGATTGCCGATCGCAAAGGACGCCTGGCAGGCAAGATAATATTATTCAACACTAATACTACCAATAGCCGATGAGGAGTTTAATCATCATATTTCTTCTCGTATCTGCAGGTTGTGTTATTGCGCAACCTGCACAAAAACTGGTGCGTTCGGGTAATAAGGCATATAAGGACGGCCATTTCAAAGAAGCCGAGATTGACTATCGAAAGGCATTAACAAAAGCACCAAACTCACAGAAGGCAACTTTTAACCTGGGTAATTCGCTGTACAAGCAGCAAAATTACGACCAGGCTGCAGCGCAGTACCTCAAAGTGGCCCAGTCGGGCACGAAGGAAGCCCAAAAGGCTAATACTTTTTACAACCTGGGTAATACACTTCTGCAAAGCAAAAAATACAAGGAAAGCATTGATGCCTACAAAATGGCGCTTCGCGAAAACCCGAAAGATGAAGATACACGATACAATCTGGCTTATGCCATGACGAAACTGCAGCAGGAAAAAAAGCAACAGCAGGATAAAAAGCAACAGCAAAAAGAACAAAAAAAGCAGGAGCAGCAACAACAAAAACAGCCGCAGCCCAAGCCCAACATGTCGAAACAGGATGCCGACCGCATGCTCAATGCCATGAATAACAACGAGAAACGTACCTTAGAAAAAACTAAAAACAAACAGAATAACCCTACAATCAGTCAGCCCGAAAAGGATTGGTAATTAGTTTGAAATAAAACCCATGAAAACCGGGTGACGGATAATTTTTACATTGAAAAACAGGTTATTAAAGATATTTGCAATCCACAAACTGGCTGATACCACTGCTCAAAGCTGAACAGTAACAAACTGAATACATGAAACGTAAACTGATATTTTTATTCCTGCTTGTTATACCAGGCCTTATGCTGGCCCAAAACATCAGTTTTTCAGGACAGGCACCCCGGCAGGTATACGTGGGCCAGCAGTTTCAGCTAACCTATACCATAAATGCTGAGGGCAGCAATTTCATGAGCCCCGAGATTACCAACTTCGATATCCTTGCCGGGCCAATGCTATCGAGTGGCCAACAAGTTATGAATGTAAACGGAAAGATTGAATATTCAAGTTCGATGTCGTTTACTTTTATTCTACAGGCAACCAAAACAGGTACTTTTACAATTTCGCAGGCTGTTATTACGGTAAAAGGGAAACGATACATGTCGAACCCGGTTACCATCACGGTAATGAATCAAAGCCAGCGCTCAGCACCACAGGCGCAGAGCAATATCCAGCAGGGGAAAGAACAGGTTCCGGATAACGACAATATTGGGAATAATATCTTCCTGAAAGCCGTGGTTGATAAAAGCAATCCATACCAGGGCGAACAGGTTACCGTTACCTTTAAACTTTATACTCCAACCAACCGCTTACAGATCGATGCGCCCGAAAAGATACCGTCCTACCCGGGTTTCTGGGCACAGGATCTGCTGAAAGATGCCACCCAGTTTCCGCAGTATTCCGAAACCTTTAACGGCAAACGCTACATTGTTGCCGAAATCAGGAAAGCAGCTCTTTTCCCGCAGAAATCGGGCCTGCTTACCATCGATCAACTGGTTCAGAATGTGATATACCAGGTTAAGGTAAAAACCAAAAATCCATTTGCCGACGACCCGTTTTTTGGCAACGATCCTTTTTTCAAGGGCATGATGGATGATTCGTTTTTTGGCACGGATTATCAGAATGTCCGTAAAACACTGCATTCGAACACATTAAATATAAATGTAAAACCACTTCCAGCTGATAACCGCCCGCTCGATTTTGGCGGAGCTGTCGGGCAATTCAGCATGAAAGCCCAGGTTGACCGTTCAGAAGTAAATACCAACGACGGCATCACGCTCAGGGTTTCGGTAACAGGAACCGGCAACCTGAGCCTGATTGAAAAACCTGTTATTAATTTCCCGCCTGATTTTGAAGTGTACGAACCAAAAGTAATAGATAACTTCACCAATAAAGGCGGGTTATCGGGTACGCGTACCTACGAATACCTGATCATCCCGCGAGCATCCGGAATTTTTGAAATTAACCCGATTCAATTTTCGTACTTCAGCCCGGCAAAGCACGATTATGTTGAATTGAGCTCCGAAAAATTCAGGATTAAGGTACATAAAGGCAGTGGTGCATCCGCTGAAGCCAACAGCCAGGGCGATATCAAGTACCTGGGCAACGATATCCATTACCTGATGGAGCCACCACTGCACCTGCAAATGAGTGGAAACGGATTCTACGGCAGCACTTTGTACTGGCTTTTGCTGTTGTTGCCCGTGCTCGGATTTATCGTATTCTTCTGGTTATACAGGCGGAATATGCAGCTAAAGGGTGATGTTATGCTGATGCAGCGGAAAAAGGCAACCCGCATTGCCGTAAAACGCCTTCAAAAAGCAAAAAGACTTCTCGATGCCGGGCAGCGCGACGCTTTCCACGAGGAAATAGCGTTTGCATTGTGGGGCTATATCAGCCAAAAATTCAATGTTCCTATGTCGGTATTATCACTGAATACAGCCCGCGAACAGCTTGAATCGCGTAATGTGAACCCCGAATTGACCGACCGGTTTATGGCAACGCTCAACGATTGTAATTTTGCACGCTATGCACCCGAAGGCAAAGCCCTGAATATGCAGCAATTATACGACCTTGCCATTAAAACCATAACCGAAACCGAACAGGTACTCAAATAATAAAAATCAATCATTTTCACCCTTTTAATACCATCCATACAAAAATCCCGATTATGAAATGTAAAAAGACAGCCATTGCGTTTGCAACCCTTCTTTTGGTAACATTTCATGCCGTTTGCCAAAACCCGGAGCAACTTGCCGCAGAGGCAGCCAAGGCTTATAACAGCATGCACTTCGACCAGGCAATTAAATTGTATGGGAAAATTATTGATAACGGGTACGAGTCGTCAGCGCTCTATTATAACCTGGGGAATGCATATTTCAGGAATAATGAAAATGCACAGGCGGTTTTATACTATGAAAAAGCATTGAAGCTGTCGCCCAACAACAGCGATATAAAGCACAATATTGAAGTGGTTAATAACAGACTGGCGGATAAGGTAGAAACCGTGCCTGAACTCTTTTATAAACGATGGTGGAAACACGTTGTAAATATAATGAGTGTGGATGCTTACGCCGCCACAAACATTATCCTGCTCTCGCTTGCCTTGCTCCTGATCGCCCTATATATTGCCATACCAGTGCTCCTGCTGAAGAAAATCAGCTTCTGGGCCGGCATGGGCATCATGTTTCTGTTTATCATAGGAATGGTGGCAGCTACGCAACGAAATCATTATCTGGAAAATAACCACGAAGCCATTGTATTTGAGCCCACAGTAAATATAAAAAGTTCGCCCGACGAAAACAGTAAGGATATTTTTGTACTTCACGAAGGCACAAAAGTAACCTTGTTGGATAATGTTGCCGACTGGCAGGAGATCCGCATCTCGAATGGCAGTATTGGATGGATTAAAGTCGCTGGCTTAAGAAAAATATAGGATTTTATAATCACTCAAATTTCCGGAGGAAACCGGGAAAAAACAGGGCCACACTGACATTTTTTGATTTAAATTACTCAAACAATTTTCATAATAGACTTGTTACTCAGGCTGTGTGTAAATATTAATGTAAAAGATTTTTTTTGCATTTCACACGGCAATGCATTATCTTTGAAAAACTGCTTTTATTAACCAATCCTATTTACTATGAAAAATGTATTGCAGATTCTGTTGCTGGTTGTTGGATTTTCAGGTAGTCAAATCAATGTTTTAGCGCAGGATGCCGATACGGCATGGAAGTCGAAGTACGAAGCTTCGCTCGGGTTTTCACAAACTACATTTACCAATTGGTCAGCCGGTGGTGAAAATGCGCTGGCCATAAACGGCATGCTCAATATCTACAAGATGTATGCAAAGGGCAAAGTCTTCTGGACCAACTACCTGGGCTTAGCCTATGGACTCAACATGCAACAAACAGATCCCAAAATCCGTAAAACCAACGATAAAATCAATTTGCTGACCAAAGGAGGGATAAACGCCTGGCACAACTGGGATTACGCGGGTTTATTTGAGTTCAAATCACAGTTTAACGAAGGCTTCAATTATCCGAATGATTCCGTTCGCATATCAAATTTTATGGCCCCGGGGTATTTCCAGCTTTCAATCGGGTTAAACTATAAGCCGGTGAGTTACTTTGCTGTTTTTATTTCACCCGTCGGAGCGAGGCTTACCGTTGTAAACGACCCAGTGCTGACCAATACCAAGGACCAGAATGGCAACCTGATCGGTGCTTTTGGAGTAATTGGTGATAACAGTTCTTTATGGCAGGTGGGCGGTTCAGTAAATGCAGTATTTAAAAAGGACATCATGAAAAATGTAAACCTGATGTCGAAACTGGATCTGTTTTCCGATTACCGCCATAATCCCCAGAATATCGTTGTGGGCTGGGAAAACAATATCCTGATGAAAGTTAATAAATATATTTCGGTGGCCTTTACCTCCATGCTGATTTATGACGACAATATAAAGTATACTGATAAAGAAGGTGTTACCCACGGGCCCCGGACCCAGTTCCGCGAAACCTTTGCCATTGCTTTCGCATATTCACTCGAACATAAATAATTAATACCAAACAATAAACCTGATTATTAACTTTAAAACAAAAAAAAANNGGAGGTGCTTTTGGCGCCATTGTAAACTCGCTTATTGCGGATGTAATCACTCCCCTGTTATTAAACCCGGCACTTGATGCAGCAGGCGTTAAAAATATTGCTGAGCTCACCTGGGGGGCGGTGAAATACGGCAGTTTCCTGTCGGCAGTAATTTCGTTTTTAGTAATTGCTTTTGTACTATTTATGCTTATTAAAGCATTTAATGCCACTAAAAAGAAAGAAGTTGCAGCCCCTGCAGCACCCGCCGCTCCGCCTGCACAGGAAGTTTTACTCGCCGAAATCAGGGACCTGTTGAAAGAAAAGAAATAACATAGAAGAGTCTGTCTTAAATTGTGGTTTTTAACTTTCAGAGGGATGATGAGGAGAACCTGCGAGGGGCGATGGGGAGAAAGGTGATTGCCCCTACTTTCCTTACTTTCCTTACTTCCCTGACTACTAACTTCTAGCTTTTGTCTTCGGTCTTCCGTCTTCCGTCTTCCGACTTCGGTCTTCCGACTTCCGTCTTCGGTCTTCCGACTTCTGTCTTCGGTCTTCCGTCATCCGTCTCCGGACTCCTGTCGTCCGACTTGTACTCAACCAATATTTAACAAATTTAAAAAGTCTCTTAACGCTGTTAACTAAAAGCCGGCCAGTGATGTCCGGCTTTGCTTTTTACCGGATTTTTCGGCTCTTCAGAAAATACTAAAATTGTATTTCGTACGTATGTTATAACAGACCTGGATTATCAATATACCATGAACCAGCAGGTTACAAGCATGAATGTTTATTAATAATTTTACGAAGTAGCCCTTAGCGCTGAAAAATTATCCGAAATGCTTTGGCCAACTTGCTGTAACATACTACCTTTGATTGCATAAACTGATACAATAAATGAAGAACCTCGCCATTTTAGCTTTCCTTGTTTCCTTTTCAGCCCAATTACATGCCAATAACCCGAAAGAAGATACCACTTATTGGAAATCGAAATACGAATCGGCACTGGGTTTTTCACAAACCACCTTCACCAACTGGGTTAAGGGAGGCGAAAACTCTATTTCATCAAACCTTATTCTGAATATTTACAAAGATTACAAAAGAGGGAGTTTTACCTGGAACAATTACATTGGGATTGCCTATGGATTATCGAAACAGCAAAGCTCATCAGGACTGAGAAAAACTGACGATAAAATCGATTTGCTCACAAAAGCAGGGATTTATGCCTGGAAGCACTGGGATTATACGGGCTTTTTCGAGTTCAAATCGCAGTTTTCGAAAGGATATGCCTACCCGAATGATTCAGTTTACATTTCCGATTTTATGGCACCGGGATACCTGCAACTTTCACTCGGGCTCAACTATAAACCGGTAACATATTTCTCGCTTTTTATTTCCCCGGTGGGATCACGACTGACGGTTGTAAACGACTCGTCACTTACCTATCGCAAAGAAGGTGCGTACGGAATTTATGGCGACAATACAACACTTTGGCAGGTAGGCGGATCAGTGAATGCAATTTTTAAGAAAGATATATTTAAAAATGTGAACCTGATGTCGAAGCTCGATATATTCAGCAACTA
>DGQJ01000285.1:1635-3433 GCA_002389705.1 Bacteroidales bacterium UBA4417 | reverse complement strand
TATTCGCTTCAGCAGGCCATGCAGGGTGTTGAATATGTGTATCATTGCGCAGCCATGGTTTCGTTTAACCCGCGCGATTTAAAGCAGATGCTTGCTGTAAACATTGAAGGCACCGCTAACGTTGTGAATGCCTGCCTGAGTAACGGGATAAAGAAACTATGTTACGTGAGCTCCATTTCGGCGCTGGGCCAGGCCGAAAAAGGCGAAATGATCGACGAAAATGCCAAATGGAAAACATCGCGTACCAACAGCGGGTATTCGGTAAGCAAATACGGTGGCGAACGCGAGGTATGGCGGGGGATAGAAGAAGGGCTGAACGCTGTAATTGTAAATCCATCGGTTATTATCGGCGCAGGATGCCACGCGGGTGCCATCAACAAACTGTTTCAGAATATTAAAAACTACATCCCTTATTATTCGGCAGGTGTAAATGGCTATGTGGATGTTCGCGATGTGGTCGGTGCCATGGTGCTGCTGATGGAAAGCGATATAAACGGGGAGCGTTTTGTGCTGAATAGCGAAAACATTGCTTTGCGCGACTTTTTAACGATGGCTGCCGATATACTGGAGGTGAAACATCCCCGCATAGCTTTAAACAAAAAGTTAATGACTGCGCTGGCATGGATAGAGGAAAGCCGGGCCCGGTTGATGAGAACAAGCCCTTTGCTCACGCGGCAGAACATCAGGGCTGCCATGGCTAAATCGTATTACTCGGCCGAAAAATTCAAGGCAGCAACCGGATATACCTTTACCCCTGTGAAGGAAAGCCTCGCTGAGGCACTCCGGATACTTGCATACATCCGGAAATAATTACAAAAGCTAACTCCATAAAATGAAGACTGCCGGATTGCTCCGGCAGTCTTTTTGCTGTGTAGTGGCAAAGGGAAGTAGTACAAGCTGTCCAAGTTATTTCTTAGTTTTTTTTGACCCTTTTGCCAGGTCCAAAAATGATAGTTCAATGTAACCGGTCTCAATCTTTCTTTGCGGGCCGGTCGAGACCGGTATCATAATCCAAAGTTAACCAAAAACCACTTTACCAACTTTGTTCATTAGTTTATAGCCAACCTGGGAAAAGGTAATAGGGCTTCATAAAAAAAATTTGAATTTTTTTATTTAGATTATCACATCCGTTTGTTTTTCAACAAAATAGATTACAGTGAAGTTTTAATTCTTTTTAAAATTTCTATTTCAGTTCGAAGGAAGTCTGGCCGATTTCGCGGTCTTCGGTGAAAATATTTACCAGGTATTTNNTCAAAATTAAGGGTTTCCATGGCTGAGAATTGCAACGTCTGGCCCAGGAACTGGAATGTATACGCCGGACCGCGGGTAAGAATTACATTATCAGGGCGCGCTATACGAACAAAAAACCTTTTGTACCCAGCACTCACCAACTTGTTTTCGCCCACGGTAAAGCAAACCTTAATCTTATCGGTGCGGGCTGCCTTATCAGTTTCCTTTTCTTTATCAACGCCTTTGGATTTAAAAGCCACTGCCGTTACTTTATAAGCTTTAAGTACAGCAGCCCCGGTAATTTTCTCGTTCAGGGCTTCTTTATCTTTCGAGAGATTGGTTGTTTTTTGCTGCTCGAGGTTAAAGTCGACTTTAATCTTTTCGTTTTCATCCTTCAGTGCGCGGTTTACAGTAAATAGCGAGTCAATCTGCTGTTTATAAACCTGGGTAATCTGCTGAAGTTGTGCGAGTTTTTGCTTAACCACGGCCAGTTCGGCTTTGCTGCCCAGGAGCTGCTTTATTTCCATGGCCCTGGCGTTTATAATGCTATCGCGATCGGTAAGCGAAT
>DGQJ01000285.1:0-1555 GCA_002389705.1 Bacteroidales bacterium UBA4417 | reverse complement strand
GTGGTTTTAATATTCAAAGGTAACGAAACAATATATTCGAAAGTATGCCTGGCTTTAATTTTTACGGAGCTAAAAAAAATCGCCCCGGCCGAAAAACTGCCGGGGCGATTCAAAACTTCCGGGTTTGCTCTTAGTGCCCCGAAGTTCCTATTACTTTAAATTTATCGCCGGTTTCCTTTACCAGGTTACGGTAAAACTCGTTGCTGTAGCCGGGTTGTTTAATATCGGGGGCAACATACTTATAGCCGGCCGGCACAGGAACAGCTGTCTTGATGTTGCCATCCATGTATTTTGCGAACAGATAGCCGTAGAGTTTTTTCCATTCGTGAACGGTATTGTTGCCTTGTGTAACCGAAAAGTCGGTCAGAAATTGAATGGCTTTTGCCGGATCGGTGCGGTACATTTCGAGCGCCACTTTATCAATAGCCGGCACCATAGCCACGTAGTTATTTTCGAGCTCCGATTGTTTTTTCTGAATATCCACAATCATGTCGCTGTAGCGGGTATAGGCAAAATTCGAAACCTGGTTGAAAACCCAGAAAGCTGAATTCTCGTTGAACTCCATCATGGAGCCATTGCCTACGGCAAAAGTTTCCGGTACGCGGGTCATACAGGTATACATGGGTGTGAAAACGGTTGAGTACGTATCGTCGACACCAAACCAGATAATGCCACCCAGCGGGCTGGGAACATATGGCCGCGACTGGGCCACAAATACAAAACCGGTTTGCTGGGTGCTGATGGCGCGTTCGTTAAAATATTCAACACCATCCACTTTCCAGGTTAGCGGACGCCAGCGTACAATACAGCCGTAAGGGCCGGCACCCATATCCTTGGTCATATCCAGTTCGGTACCCTGGTAGTAGTCGCGCATCAGCCCCATAACTTCCTGAAGGGTGAGTTTATGGTCGGGTTTCACGTACAGCGGCATGCGGTTTTTCAGGTTTTCGCCTTTAATATAGTCGAGGTATTTATCCATGCCTTTGGTAACTTTATTGAAACCGCTCCACACGCGGGCTTCACAGAAACGGGCGCCGCCAAAGTCGACAGGAGCATAAATATCGGAGAAACTGAAATCTTTATCTTCGCCTTTAAAAAGTCCTTTTTCGCGGGCAAAAGTAATAACATCAGGTGCATACATACAGTTTTCGGGATCGTTGAGCGGGAAGGTAGTAATGCGTGCATGGTTGGCATGGCCCGATATGTAACCATCGGGAATGCGGATGGCAACCCATACGGCTCCTTTGTTGTATTTCACCGAGATGCGTCCTTTTTTATCTTTCACCTGCACAGGTTTGCCTTTGGCAACCATTTCCATGATCCAAACTTCGTTGGGATCGCTGATAGAAAATGATTCGCCCGAGCTGGCATAGCCATATTCGGCCATCAGGGATGAAATAACCTGAATGGCTTCGCGGGCTGTTTTGGAACGTTGCAGCGCGATATAAATCAGGCTGCCATAATCCATAACGGCAGCGGTATCAACCAGTTCCTCGCGGCCGCCGAAAGTGGTTTCGCCAATGGCAACCTGGTATTCGTTCATATTTCCGACCAC
>DGQJ01000396.1:5718-9765 GCA_002389705.1 Bacteroidales bacterium UBA4417 | reverse complement strand
AACTCAGAACAGTTCCAAAGGATTCATCTTTAAAAAATCTTCCCATGGTATTCCTCCCTTGCCAACAAGCATTATTTTCGAATCAGGATAGTGTTTTCTGAACTGAACCAGCCCCGCAGTGCGGATGGTGTGACCGCTTTTAACTTCCATGGCAATGATCCGCCCTTTGTGTTCCAGCACAAAATCAACTTCGTAATTGCCTTCGCGCCAGTAAAACAGTGAATATCCCTGCATATAGGCATTGTTAATCAGGTGTGCTCCTACAGCCGATTCAACAATTCGCCCCCATTTTTCTTTGTCGTTTATAATCAACTGGAAGTCGAGAGGTTGTAATGCGCTCATAAAGGCTGTATTGTGAACCTGGAACTTCGGGCTCGATGATCGTTTACGTACCTGGTCCCTCGAGAATTTTTCAAGCCCGCCCAATAATCCGGCCGAATCAAGCAGGTCGAGATAATGCGATAACGTGGTCGTGTTACCGGCATCCAGCAATTGCCCCAGTATTTTATTAAACGAGAGCATCTGGCCCGAATAAGAACAGCCCAGGTCAAAAAGCCGTCGCATCAGCGCTGGTTTATCAACACGCGACATCATAAGTATATCTTTCGAAATGCTGGTTTCGGCCAATGAGTTGCTGATATAGTTTTTCCATCGGGCCTCATCTGTAATAAGTGGTGCAGCCCCGGGAAATCCACCAAACCAGGCATATTGCTCAGCGCTCCAGCCAAAAGCCTCCTGCATTTCGGCCAGCGACCAGTGCCCTATATACGTGGTTTCGAACCTTCCGGCCAACGATTCGGTCATTCCTGTTTGCAGCAATAATCGCGACGATCCCAGCAATATCACATGAAGTTTAACCTGCTCACGGCTGTCGGCGTCCCATAGTTTTTTAACAGTTTCGCTCCATCCTGGTATTTTTTGAATTTCATCAATTACCAGTACAAATGAAGCAGCACCCGACGCCTTAAATTGCTGACGGGCTGTTTCCCATTGCAATTCAATCCAGGCCTGACCTATCCCCGAAATGTCATCGGCAACAGCATAAAATCCCTGTATGCCCGGTTCGTTAAGTAGTTGCAGTACCAATGTGGTTTTGCCTACTTGCCGTGGACCGGCAAGCACCTGCATAAAGCGTCTTTCCTCTTTAATCCTATCTGCAACTAACTGTAAAAGAGTTCTTTTAATCATAACAGCAAATTATCGCAATGTATAATACAAATGTACTTACAATACAGAGTAAAAATACTCAATAAAATGAAATAAAATACTTAATATATAGAGTAAAAATACGCAATAAGATGAGTAAAAATACTCAATATATTGAGTAAAATGTAAAGAAATATTATAAAATAAAGATAAACAATGAATTACAATTTTTATTATAACCTATAATTATCGTGTTTTGAGTTTTTTAATAAGCAATTTTTGGGGAAAATTTATTAAGTCCAATGTTATTTTAATAACGTGAGCTCATGTTACTTACATAATTATTTGTTAAATGGAATTTTTGTTTCCTTTTTGAATATCTATTAAAACTATATTTGATGTCTTCTAATATTAAAAATCATTTCCAGTATGAAAATAAAGTTTATCGGCGCCGCCCGCGAAGTTACCGGAAGCAAACACCTGATTACCACTTCAAGCGGTAAAAAAATACTGCTCGATTGCGGAATGTTCCAGGGTAAAGGACTCGAAACAGACGGAATGAACCGAAACCTGATGTTCGATCCTGCAACCATTGATCACGTAATTCTTACGCATGCCCATATCGATCACTCGGGATTAATACCCTATATTTATAAACTTGGTTTCAGGGGTTCGGTAATATGTACCAGTGCTACCCGCGATCTTTGTGCCATTATGCTTGCCGACAGCGGGCATATTCAGGAACTTGATGTAAAATGGTTCAACAAACGCCGTATACAGAAAGGCCTTAACCCTGTTGAACCTATTTATAACGAACAGGATGCACGGGCCTGTATGGAGTTGTTTATTGGGGTGGCATATGATCGTAAGTTTCAGATCGACAGCAATATAAAAGTTAAATTTGTAAATACCGGGCATATGCTGGGCAGCGGTACTGCCTGGCTCGAAATAAAAGAAAACGGTTCAGTTACACGCATTGCTTACACGGGCGATATCGGCCGGCCGGAAAACAGAATACTGAAGTCGCCACAACCATTCCCGCAATGTGACTACCTGATAACCGAAGCTACCTATGGTAACCGCCTGCACCCGCATTTGCAGGAAGCAGAGGGCGAACTGCTACGGGTTATCCGCGAAACCTGCGTCGAAAGGGGCGGGAAGGTGATAATTCCTTCGTTTGCTATTGGAAGGACACAGGAGGTAGTTTATGCACTCAACAATTTTTTTAACGAAGGGTTGCTTCCAAAAATTAATATTTACGTGGATAGCCCGCTGGCGGTTAATGCAACGGATATATTCAGGGTGCATTCTGACATCCTGAATGAGGATGTAGCAACTACCATGCAAACCGACCCCGATCCTTTCGGGTTCAATTCGCTTTACTATATTAAAAGTCCTGATGAGTCGAAGAAGTTAAACAGCTACAAAAAACCCTGTGTTATCATTTCTGCATCGGGCATGATGGAGGCCGGGCGAATTAAACATCACCTGGCAAATAATATTGAAAACCCCGCCAACACCATACTGGCAGTTGGCTATTGTGCCCCCCGCACACTTGGAGCGCGCATACTTGCCGGCGACGAAGAAGTATCAATTTTTGGGGTACGCCACCCGGTGAAAGCCAGAGTTGAACGCATTGAAGCCTTTTCGGGCCATGGCGATTATAACGAGATGGCCGGCTATTTAGGTTGCCAGGATGCTTCGCAGGTTCGCAAGGTCTTCCTGGTGCATGGCGATTATGAAGCACAGTCAGCGTACAAAAGCAAACTTCAGCAAACGGGGTTCAATAACATTGAGATTCCNNATTGCAAAATTTTTTCTGAAAGTGTTGTTTGTACAATAACATTTTTGGCTAAGTTTGTGAAGCAAATATTCACGTTATGCCACATACTAAACTCCAGTCGTTCGCCCTTGTAATACTTCGTGTAACCATAGGGTGGCATTTCCTGTACGAAGGCGGTGTAAAACTGTTAAATCCGCAATGGACGGCCAAATCGTACCTGCTTGATTCAGGCGGATTTATGAAGGGTTTTTTCGAATGGATTGCCGGAAACCAGGCTGTACTGGTATTGACGGATAGTTTGAATGCATGGGGACTTGCACTGATTGGCTTATCACTGATTGCCGGTCTGTTCACGCGGTATACAAGCCTGGCCGGAGTTGCTTTATTACTGCTGTATTACCTGTCGCATCCGGCATTCCCAGGTATTGAATACATGTTCCCTTCCGATGGCAGTTATTTTATCATCAATAAAACACTGGTTGAGCTATTTGCCATGCTGGTGCTGTTTGCATTCCCCACTTCGCATATTTTCGGGCTGCAACGACTTCTGAAAAATAAAAAATCATACATGGCATAAGTTAAAGATGAGCACAGAAAATCAGGATCAGAATAAAAGTAAACTAAGCCGCAGAGATATACTGGCTGGGCTGGCAGCCCTACCCGTGGTTGGTGTTATTGGATATGGATTACTCCGGAATAAGGCAGATGCTGAGAAACGAAATTCGAGCCTGCTCAGTGATATAAAACCCGAAGTTCAAAATGGCATTCCCCCGTTAATTATAGGAGATACGCTCCGAGTAGGCATTATTGGAAGTGGTGGCAGGGGTGGTTACCTGATGAAAGCGCTGGGTTTTGTAAATCCCGACCGGATAGATGAATACACCGAAAAAGGAAAAACTGATAAATACTGGGTACAATACCTCGAAGATTTCAGGGCCCAGGAAGACCTGAATGTGAAAATAACCGCGGTTTGCGATATTTTTGATAAAAATGCCGAAAAGGCAATTCGTGCCGGCGCCAATATACACCGAACCGGCAAAGGGAGCACCATGGGCGATGCCCCCAAACGATATGCCACTTATAAAGAGTTGCTTGCATCGCCCGATGTGGATGCCGTA
>DGQJ01000396.1:0-5627 GCA_002389705.1 Bacteroidales bacterium UBA4417 | reverse complement strand
TGATTGAAGTCTGCACCAACCGCAACGACCCCAACGGGGCCTGGGTTTACGACATAGCCCCCGAAGCCAACGAAAAAACCATTGACTGGAAACAGTTTATCGGTCAGGCTCCCTGGCACGATTTCAGCCTTGAGCGGTTTTTCCGCTGGCGTTGCTGGTGGGATTACAGTACCGGGCTAAGCGGCGATTTATTCACACATGAGTACGATGCGCTCAACCAAATTCTCGACCTTGGTATTCCTCATTCAGCCATGGCGTCGGGCGGTATTTATTTCTTTAAGGACGGGCGTACCGTTCCCGATGTACTGAATATGGCCATGGAATATCCCGATCGCGACCTTACCCTATTGTACAGCGCTACCCTGGCCAGTGAGAAAAACCGTGGTAAGGTTATCATGGGCCACGATGCTTACCTCGAACTGAGCGACACCCTGGTGGTAAACGTGGATCCGCAGTCGACACGCTATAAACAGAAACTGGAGCAGGGCATCGTTGAGCCTTTTAAACCCATATTTTCATACGTTCCCGGACAGGGAGCCGTTGATGCGGTTACTTCGCCCACCGAAAAATACTTTGCAGGTCGTGGCTTGCTTTATACCTATCGGGATGGGAAAGCCGTGGATACCACCCATCTTCACCTGCGCGAATGGATCAATTGCATCAGGGCCGGCAAAGGAGCACAGCCCAGTTGTAATATCGACCAGGCTTTTGAAGAAGCCATGACTGCCCATATGGGAACCATTTCGTACAAAGAAGGACGCAGGACTTACTGGGACAAAGAAAAAGAAGTTATTGTATAGCAAACTGTATTATTCATGGCCAAAGGCGTTACAAAAACATCAAAACAATTACCTGCCCTTCAAGTAGGAATTGTTGGCTTTGGCCTGTCGGGACAGGTTTTTCATGCTCCTTTTATCGATGTACACCCCGGTTTTAATCTTGATACCATTGTAACTACCGGCACGCTGGCTAAAGAGAGATATCCGGCTGCCCACATAGTCGCCTCGTTTGAGGAACTGATTGCTGATCCCGATATTGACCTTGTCATTATCTGTTCGCCCAACCAGTTGCATTACCCACAGGCAAAGGCAGCCTTGCAGGCAGGCAAACATGTGGTTGTCGAAAAGCCGTTTACCGTGAACAGCGCCCAGGCTGAGGAACTTATTGAGATTGCACATCAGGCCGGCCGGCATGTATTTCCATTTCACAACCGGCGCTGGGACAGCGATATACTTACGCTGAAACATATTATTGAACAAGGATATCTGGGAAAAATTGTTGATTTTGAATCGCGTTTCGATCGTTTTACCCCCGAAGTTTCGCGGGCAGCCTGGCGGTACCAGCAGGTGAAAGGCGGCGGAACCTTGTTCGACCTGGGAATACACCTGATTGACCAGGCAGTGAATTTATTTGGCCCGCCCGAAGGCGTTTTTGCCAGGTTGTTTAACCAGCGTGAAGGAAGTGTAACTGACGACAGTTTTGACCTGAAGCTTATTTATAAAGATCTTAATGTTTCCCTCAGGGCAGGCGTTTTTGTGAAAGAGCCGGGCCCGCGTATGCAGGTTCATGGCACACATGGCTCGTACGTAAAGTACGGCCTCGATGTACAGGAAGCCCAGCTCCGCAAAGGTAAAAAACCTGGAAGTAAAGGCTTTGGAATAGAACCGGCATCACAGCGTGGGATACTGAATACAACCACATTTGGTAAAACATTCCGAGGACGGTACGAAACCCTGCCCGGTNNGATGCTTTGCTCAATGTCAGAATTATTGAAGCAGCAAGGACCAGTAACAGTCAACAGAGAATAATTCAATTATAATTACTCCGCGAAGAGTACCCGATTTGAATGAAACTGGCTGTAATCAAATTGTTTACAGGACAAATACATTTTCACTAAAACAGGCTTTTATGGCAAGCAGACGCAATTTTTTAAAAAACATTACCCTGATTTCAGGCGTACTGGCTTCAACAACGCTTGAGGCCAAAAAGGAATCCGCAAAAAATAAAAAAATGCCTGTAGGGATACAGCTATATACCCTCAGGGATGTTATAAGCAAGGATCTGTCGGGAACATTACAAAACGTTTCAAAAATCGGCTATAAAAGTGTTGAGGCCTATGGTTTCGACGGGAAGTTCTTTTCGACCCCGGCAAAGGATTTTCGTAANNAATACCTGGTTTTACCTTCGTTTATGGGCAGGCCTGAAAAAAGCCTCGACGATTTTAAAAAAGTGGCCGCAGAAATGAATAAAATAGGGGAGATTACCAAAAAATCAGGCATACAGTTCGGGTATCATAACCATAATTTTGAGTTCAGGCCAATGGAAGGCAAACTGCCTTACGATGTTTTGCTGGCCGAAACTGATCCGGGTCTGGTAACTTTCGAAATGGATATTTTCTGGGTTGTAAAAGGCGGGCAGGACCCGATTCAGTATTTTGAAAAACACCCGGGGCGTTTTAAGTTGTGGCACGTGAAAGATATGGGAAACGATGGTGAAACCTGCATTGTAGGCAATGGGCGCATCAAATTTGCTGACCTGCTGAAGCATTCAAAAAAAGCAGGACTGAAACAAATTGTTTATGAGCAGGAGCAATATTCAGAAGGCACGCCCATGTTTTGTGCCGAACAGAGTTTTAAGTACATTCAAAAGCATTTACTATAAATCGTATACAAAACCATAACCATGGAAGAAAACAAAACCTCAGGGATTGATCGCCGTTCGTTTATACGAAATACGGCTACTGCTGCAGCAGGCTTTATTATCCTGCCAAGCCATGTAATTTCGGGTCTGGGCCACCGGATGCCCAGCGACAAGCTGAACATTGCCGGCGTTGGTGTCGGCGGTCGCGGTGGCGGCGTAATCAGGGCTGTGAGCAGCGAAAATATTGTGGCCCTGTGCGATGTCGACTGGAAATATGCTGCCGGCATCTTTAAGGAATTTCCCGATGCCCAAAAGTTCTACGACTGGCGCGAGATGTTTGATAAAATGAAAGATTCGATTGACGCGGTAGTTGTAGGTACTCCTGATCACAACCATGCCATTATCAGCATTAATGCCATGAAAATGGGCAAGCATGTGTATTGCGAAAAACCGCTTACACATGCCGTTTGGGAATCGCGCCAAATGACCCAGGTCGCAAAAGAATATAAAGTTGCCACGCAAATGGGTAACCAGGGTAACTCCGGCGAAGGAATACGACAGGTTTGCGAATGGGTTTGGGACGGAGCCATTGGCGAAATCCGCGAAGCCCATGCCTGGACCAACCGCCCGATATGGCCACAAGGTTTGGAACGGCCTGCCCAGGTGATGCCTGTGCCCGATACCCTGAAATGGGATTTATTCCTTGGTACCGCCCGCGAAAGGCCTTATAATGAAATTTATACGCCATGGAACTGGCGTGGCTGGTGGGATTTCGGAACCGGAGCCCTTGGCGATATGGCCTGCCATATTATGGACCCGATTTTTATGTCGCTCAAGCTGAAATATCCAACCAAAGTTCAGGGCAGTTCATCGCTTTTCAATACTGAATCGCCTCCATTGGCAGAAACAGTGACCTACACATTTCCGAAACGTGAGAAATTCCAGCATGTAAAAATGCCTGAAGTAAAGGTTACCTGGTGGGATGGTGGCTTATTGCCTCCGCGTCCGGAGGAATTACCTGCAGGTGAAATAATGGGTCGCGATATGAATGGGGGCTGCCTGCTTATAGGCTCGAAAGGCAAAATTATGACAGGATGTTACGGCAAAGATCCGTTCCTGCTTCCATTGGATTACGATAAAAACTACAAACGTCCGCCAAAGCAGCTGCGCAGGGTTGAAGTTGGCCACGAAATGGACTGGGTGCGCGCCTGCAAGGAAAGTCCTGAAAACAGGGTTGAAACCAGCTCTAATTTCGGTTACTCGGGCCCAATGAACGAAATGGTGGTAATGGGTGTGGTAGCCGTGCGTTTGCAGGATCTGAAACGTGAACTCGAATGGGATGGCGAAAACATGCGCTTTACCAATATCGGCGATAGCGACGAAATTAAGGTTGTGAAAAGTGATAAATTCCAGATCATCGATGGTCATCCACATTTCGACACCAAACACGATACCATCAATGCCAAACAAGCGGCCGAAGAGTATATCAAGCATACCTACAGGGCTGGATGGAGTTTTTAGAAGTTGAATCAGTGTAGCTGAGTTCTATTTTAGGAATTCAGCTACGCTTTTCAAATTGTAATCTTTTACCTACAGATTTGGCTTCAACTTCCTGAACAAACAGTTGAACAACCCAAAGGATGAATTTCGATAAATTAGTAGCTTCAATACAATCTGCTTCTTCGCATTTGCAGCAGGATGCTGTGAAAGCTATAAACATCCGGCTTACTTTCCGGAATTGGCTGGTCGGATTTTATATTGTTGAGTATGAACAAAATGGGGAGGATAGGGCGCAATATGGTCAGCAATTATTAGCCACCCTTGCACACGAAATTAATATCAAAGGGCTGGGGGAAACCAACCTGAAGTTATGCCGCCAATTCTACCTCGTTTATCCTGAAATTCATCATTTACTTTCTGGTGACAATAATTTCCTGATTCCTTACTCAATTAGTCAGACACTGTCTGACAAATTACAATTCGCTGTTAATGATTCACATACAAAAAGTCAGACTGCGTCCGACGAATCAGGGAGCAATTTTTCAGAGAAAAGGGATTATCTGCTTCAACTTTTAGCTTCAGGTTCATTCAGTCATTTTATTGAACTGATTAAAATCGATGATGATACAAAGCGAAAATTTTTCGAACTCCTTGTCATAAAAACAACGCCTACAGTAAGGGAATTGCAAAGGCAAATCAATACACTTACTTTTGAAAGGTTCGGTCTTTCGCAAAACAAGGAATCAGTTTTCGGACAAATACGGCAGAAAATCACCCCTCAGGAAAGTGCTGATCTGATCAAGTCACATTATTTCTTTGAGTTTTTGAATTTGAATCAACCTACCCTGATCGAAGAAAGCAACCTTGAGCAGGCTTTGATAAACCAACTTCATGAATTTATTCTTGAATTAGGTTATGGGTTTTGTTTTGAAGCCAGGCAAAAACGGATTTTAATCGGAGATGAGTATTATTTTATCGATCTGGTATTTTACCATCGCATACTCAAGTGCCATGTGCTCATCGAATTGAAAACCGAAAAAGCGAGTCACGAACACATCGGTCAGCTAAAAACGTATCTGAATTTCTACAAGAAAAATATTTGTCAGCCTGCTGATAATCCACCTGTAGGCATTTTGTTGGTAACAAAACAAAATAAAACATTAGTTGAATATGCTGTTGCTGATTCAGATCAGGATATCTTTGTAAGTGAGTATCTTTTACAACTTCCGGATAAGGAACAACTGGCAGCATTTATTAACAGAGAACTCAGGAAACTCTAATGCTCTTACTGCAAATCTGATTATCATCAAGTCAATAACCAAGTACCAATCAACTAAATTCAAATTAATAACCTTAACTAAACATTAACCTATGAAAAACCTATTTGTAATAATGCTGATTGCATTTGCGGTGCTTTCGTTTAACAGTACCTATGCACAGGATAACAAAAAACAGAAAAGCCCTAAATCATCTAAAAAAACGGAAGT
>DGQJ01000395.1:5609-9376 GCA_002389705.1 Bacteroidales bacterium UBA4417 | reverse complement strand
GAAGTCAGAAGATGAATGCATAAAAGTAACGATTGTCGAGATGATGTTCTTTTACAAAACTGTAACTCATTAAATGGCTGGCAGATATTCTTAGTACTCAGAAAAGTATTTGAGTTTGGGAGCTTCCGACTTCGGCCCAAATAATACGCATCACCTGAATAGCAGAACCAATAAATTAAACCCCAAAATCATTAACCTTAAAATTCAGATAACCATGAAAAAAAACACAATCTATTTCACCAATGCGCTTATAGCACTGTTACTCTGTGTCAGCATACTTGGGTATGGACAGACTAAAAAATTGCCCAATATTGTAATTCTTGCCACCGGCGGCACTATTGCCGGGGCAGGAGCCAGTTCAACAGGATCTGCCTACACATCAGGACAGGTTAAAATTGAAGCGATGATTGATGCGGTTCCTAACATCAGGACCTTAGCCAATCTGAAAGGCGAACAGCTTGCTAACGTAGGTTCGCAGGATATGAGCGTGAAGGTATGGCTCGACCTGGCTAAACGTATTAACGAACTCCTGGCATCGAAAGATTGCGATGGAGTTGTAATTACTCACGGCACCGATACCCAGGAAGAAACTGCTTTTTTTCTGAACCTTACCGTAAAGAGCGATAAACCTGTTGTGCTTACAGGTTCCATGCGTCCTTCAACCGCTCTGAGCGCCGACGGCCCGCTGAATATGTACAATGCAGTTGCTCTTGCTGCCAGCCCGTTGGCTAAAGGGTATGGAGTGATGGTTCTGATGAATGATGAAATTCACTCGGCTCATGGTGTTAAGAAAATGATTACTACCCCGGTTCAAACCTTCCAGTCGCCGGAAGAAGGTATGTTGGGAACAGTGAATTTTGGTTTGGTTGAATTTTTCCACAAACCTCACGGGCTGAATACAACTTCGAGCGAATTCTCAGTTGATGGAATTACATCCTTACCACGTGTAGATATTGTTTACGGCTGTGCCGATATGTCGCCGGATTTGATCGATATTATGGTAAAAGCAGGCGCAAAAGGAATTGTAATTGCCGGGGTAGGTGATGGAAATATGAATGCAGCAACCCTCGAAGCCGCAAAAAAAGCAGCCAAAGCAGGAATATGGGTTGTAAGATGTTCGCGGGTGCCGATCGGAACCGTGCTGGTAAACGGCGAAGTAAATGATAAGGAATTCGGAACCATTTGTGGCGACGAGCTGAATCCACAGAAAGCCAGGGTACTTTTGATGCTTGCCATGCAGAAAAAACGGAGCTGGGACGAAATGCAGAAACTGTTCATCGAATACTAAACTGATAAACCCAAGCTATGAGAGCAATCTATAATAAAATATGGATACTTGCACTCCTGTTGCTTCCCCCTGCCTTAATGGCCCAGGTAAAGGAACCTCAGGCAGGAGATACCACGTATTACAAAACACTCATTCCGGAAGAAAAACAAGGGCTTCTGAAAAATATGAGTATGATTGCCAATACACGGTTTGCCTTACGAAATGAATTTCAGGATGGTGAATACCAGCAATCGAGGTTCATGATGGAACAGTTCCGGTTGGAAATCAAAGGCAATATACACGACAGGGTTTATTTTCGTTTCCGCGACCGGTATACGAGGGCCCAAACCTCTGAGTCCCTGGATAATTTCAGCCGTTCGACCGACCTGGCTTTTATCCGGGTGGCTGCTACTGATAAGTTAAGTATTTCTGCAGGTAAGATGTGTGCCGATTGGGGTGCTTACGAATTCGATTACAATCCTATCGACATTTACGAATACTCCGATATCATTGAATATGCCGATAATTTCCTGACCGGAGTTGGAGTAAGTTATCAGCTTAATCCACGACACCAGTTAACATTCCAGATCCTTGATTCCCGCACAAAAACATTTGACGACCTCTATGGCAATCAACCTCATTTTGAGGCGGGGAAAATGCCTTTGGCTTTTGTGGTCAACTGGAGGGGAAGCTTATATGATGGTAAATTCAACACAATATGGTCGTATGCTTTTCATAACGAAGCCAGGAATACTGAATTGGATAAACCTGCCGGTATGAACTATATTGCGCTCGGTAACCAGCTGAGGCTTGGCAAATTTACGGTTGAATACGACTTTAAATGGAGCCAGGAGGATCTGGATCGCTCGGGTATCATCAGCGAACAGGTTAACGCAACTTCAGAATACCAGTATGCCCTCGAAAATACACTCTATATCGGTCACTGGCTGCATATGTATTACAGGGTAAATCCTAAAATTAACCTGGCCTTGATCGGAATGATGGATATTGCAAAATGGAAGTATGACATGCCGGGGAAGACTACGGATGACTTCCGGACAGCATATGGAATCATTCCAACGATAGAATATTACCCGTTTAAAGACCTGAATCTGCGCTTTTATGTCAATTGGGTAGGAAGATCGTATAAATATTCCGACTATGCTAAAGAGCAGATTGATGTGGTAGATACAAATAAAGGAAGAATTGCGATTGGTTTTGTTTCTCCACTCGGAATCTTCTAGTCTGAATTGGGGTTGATTGGCAGTTGGTTGGCCGGAGGCGGTATTGTAAAGTCTGGTATGAACTGAAATTCTGATTACTCTTATTTCTTTTAAACCAGTCAATATTGCTTCCGGCCTTTATAATGCGATAATCAATAATCAACTCGAGGTTAATCCGGTATTCTGCGTAAAATGAACAGGAGCATTAAAAATCAGGTATATGGTTGCAAATAGTCTGAGGTCAGTTTTTCAAAAAAACAAACAACTGACTTATTTCTTGTTTTCATTGCTCGTTGCACTGTTAATCACTTTTTGGGTACGCGAACCTTCCTTTACGCAGGCGCAAACCTATGTATTGTTCCTGCTTGTTTTTTCGGTAGGCTTATGGCTTACCGAAGCAGTTCCGCCTTTTGCTGTCGGGTTATTTATCATAGCCTACCTGGTATTTGCCCTGGGTTACGAATTGTTTACACCTACTCCAGTAGATGTAAAAATTTATGTCAACACTTTTTCCAACAGTGTTATCTGGTTGATGATGGGCGGCTTTTTCCTCGCTTCGGCTATGACTAAGACCAAACTGGATGCTGACCTGATCAAAATCACCATGAAGGTTTGCGGTACAAAGCCAAAAAGTATACTGTTTGGTTTGATGATGGTAACCATGGTTTTTTCGATGCTTATTTCCAACACTGCAACAACCGCCATGGTAATTGCAGCATTAATGCCTTTGTTGCTGAAACTGGGCAAGGGATCACCAACCGGAAAAGCACTTATCCTGGGAATTCCGATTGCCGCTTCAACCGGGGGCATGGGTACGCTGATCGGCAGCCCGCCTAACGCAATTTCTGTTGGCGCACTCATTACTGCAGGACATCCCATGGATTTCGTAACCTGGATTTATTACGGTTTGCCTTTGACACTATTTTTAACCATCCTATCCTGGTGGGTACTGGTAAAGCTCTTTATGAAAAATGACGAAAATCTCTCAACCGGTGAAATTGTAGTTGCAGTCAGTGATATCAGCGCCGATTTCCGAACGAAACGCCTTACAGTTGTAATTATACTTTCGGTAACGCTTTTACTTTGGCTTACCAGCCCGATACATAACTTGCCTGCAGCAGCAGTTTCGGCAATTCCGCTTGTATTTCTTACACTTACAGGGATATTAAAGGGAGAGGATGTTCGTGCAATAGGCTGGGATACATTAATACTGGTAGCCGGAGGTTTGGCATTGGGCACCGGCTTGCAGCAAACCGGTGTACTCGAAATTTATGCCG
>DGQJ01000395.1:0-5568 GCA_002389705.1 Bacteroidales bacterium UBA4417 | reverse complement strand
CATTGAAGTTGCCATGATCATAGGATTATCTGCTTCCACAGCATTGTTTCTACCTGTTTCAACACCGCCTAACGCAATTGCATACAGCACCGGAATGATCGATCAAAAGGATTTGCGGATCGGTGGCTCTTTGATCGGATTGGTGGGGCCGGCAACTATTGTTTTGTGGGTTATGCTTATTTCCTGAAAAAATATTAAACTGTTTGTTTTATTTAAATTTTCAGTTCCAGTGCAAAATACAGATTCATAAGTATTAAATAATGACTCATTCATAACTAATTTTGATTGCTGATGCAGCATTGCTTTGCCCGAAACGAATCTAAAAATAAACATGTTAACTAAATGAAACAAAACACCGGTTATTCATTGTTGCGGGATGCGCGTTTAAATAAAGGGACTGCATTTTCGCTGGAAGAGAGAAAGAAATATGGGCTGGAAGGTCTGCTGCCAGCCCAGGTTGAAACCCTCGAAACCCAAATGCTCCGTGTAAATGAACAGCTTAACCTGATTGATCTTCCGATTCATAAATACAGTTATCTTACCAATTTACTCGAAACCAACGAGACCTTGTTTTTTAACCTGATCATGAATGAACCGGCAAAGTTCCTGCCACTGGTGTATACTCCGACTGTCGGCGAGGCCTGTGAGAAATTCGGACATATCTCCCGTCGGCTCCGGGGTCTGTTTATTTCAATCGACCAGAAAGACCACATCAAGGAAATACTCCGTAACTGGCCGGAAGACAATGTAAGGTTTACTGTTGTAACAGATGGAGGTCGGATTTTAGGCCTTGGCGACCTGGGTATATGCGGATTGGGCATACCCATCGGGAAACTGGCATTATATACAGGATGCGCCGGTGTTCCCCCTGAGTATACACTTCCTATCGTATTGGATACAGGCACAAATAATGAATCCTATTTAAATGATCCGCTTTATCCTGGTTTAAAGCATAAAAGAGTTACCGGTAAGGAGTATGATGATTTTATTGAAGCATTTGTGCTGGCTATCAACGAGGTTTTCCCCAAAATATGCATACAATGGGAGGATTTTAAGGGCGTTGACGCCATTCGTATTTTGAATACGTTTCGTGACAAAGTGTGTACCTATAATGATGATATCCAGGGGACTGCTGCTATAGCCACGGCTGGTTTTATTTCGATAAGCCGGCTGATGGGTAAGCCTTTTACTGAGCAAAAGTTTCTTTTCCTGGGTGCGGGAGCTGCCGCATTCGGAATAGCCGATCTGTTGGTGCAGAAATTTATGAAAGACGGATTAACCAGGCAAGAAGCATTGGAACATATCTGGATGTTTGATGTTAATGGATTGCTTGTGCAATCGAGAGCTGATCTTGCTGACTACCAGAAACAATTTGCGCATAAAGGTGTTTTTACAAATGATTTTGCTGAAGCCGTTCTCCGGGTAAAACCAACTGCTATCATTGGCGTTAGCACCGTTGGAGGCGCTTTCAACCAGCAGGTTATTGAAAATATGTGCAGGGTAAATGAACGTCCTATAATTTTTCCGTATTCCAATCCAACCTTACATTCGGAATGCACTGCTGAACAAGCCTATACCTGGAGCAAGGGGAAAGCGGTTTTTGCCAGTGGCAGCCCTTTTGCACCCATAACATACGAAGGAAAAACATTTACACCGGGACAAGGTAACAATGTTTTTATTTTTCCTGCCATGGGATTAGCTATATTTGTAACTGAAGCAACAAGGGTTACTGACAATATGTTTATAATCGCTGCCGAAGCAGTTGCTGAACAAGTAACCATGGAAGATTTTGAAATGGGACTTATTTACCCCCAGGTAAAAGATATTCTGAAGGTATCCTTAAATGTTGCGGTGAGAGTTGCGGAAGAGATATTCGCAAGCGGATTAGCCGGGATTGAAAAACCTGAAGATATCCGGGCATTTATAAAGAGTAAAATGTTTGTGCCGATGTATAAATCAATGTGAGTAGTGACAATGTCGTTTCTTAAATCAATTCAACATTAACTAATAATCAAAAACCATGAAATTAAAACTCTTACTACCGTTAAGCCTGATCGGGCTGATGTTTGCCTGCGGGCCCTCAACAAAGCTTGAAAAAAGCTGGATTGATCCTTCTTTTAATGCGAATATGCAACCAATAACCAAGGTCTTGGTTATCGCACCCCTACGGGATGAAAATTCTCAGCGGATAGCGGAGGATAAAATTGTTAAGAAACTTAAAGGTACCACCGGGGTTCAATCATACACCTACCTCTCACCTGCCGATACTGCCATAACATTAGTTGAAAGCAAACTGAAGAAAGATGGTATTGAAGGCATTATCCTGATGCGTTTAACAACCGTCGAAAAGTCATTAACCTACAACCAGGGATCTTATTCCGGAGGTTATTACGGTGGTTATTACGGGTATCGCGGATATGGATATCGCGGATATTATGGCGGCGGATATGCCCCCGGATATTATTCCGAAGATAAAACCTTCATGGTTGAAACAAATTTTTACCGGGTCAGCGACCGCAAATTACTCTGGTCAGGAACTACTTCAACGCTTAACCCTACAAGCCTTGAAAATACACTTGATGAGATTATTTACACAATTCAATACGAGTTGCAAAAGAAAGGTCTGATTAAAAAATAAATGTTGCTGTGACCGGTAAAATCAGATATGGGGAATATACTCAACCTAATTGCAACGTATATTTTCAGATTAATCCTGCCTGCTAAAACCAGGCAGGATTAATGGTTTTAATACAAATTTCTGATAATCCGGTCTAAAAAATCAGTCGATACAAAAATGCAACAACAATAAAGTACTGAATAAATAGAAGATGCATCCTTTTATAACTGTATATTTGAATATCCTGAAATCTGTGTTATCTTTGAATTAGATTTTACAGGATGTTTCAATAAACAAGTCTCATACCCTCATTTCGTAAAAGCATGCAATACTTTTGTTCTATCCGTATGGACCTAAAATTCTGATAACAATAATTGAATCATTTAATACATTTGTTCTTAATACCAATAATCAAGTTACCAATCCCAAGACCATAATCACTAACTGAGATTACTATTAGTTGTTAAAAAAAAATGCTCATGAAAAAGACAATTACGTTCTTACTGGTATTGCCAGTTTTTCTGCTGTTTTCCGCCTGCGGTAAAAAAGAAGCGCCGGTGCAGGCTGCACTCGAAGTTCCTGTTACAAGTGTTCTGCAACAGGATGTCCGGCTCGAATCGGAATACACCGGCCAAACCTACGGGCAATCGGATATACAGATCAATCCACGGGTTGATGGAACTATTCTGAGCCTTAATTTTAAAGAAGGTAACCTGGTTAGTAAGGGAGAATTGTTGTATACCATTGATCCGTTGCCATACCAGGCCAAAGTAAGTCAGGCTCAAGGCTCACTAGCCCAGGCTCAGGCTGAATTGGCAAAAGCCAAATCAGATCTGGATATGATTGCCCCTCTGGCAAAAATTAATGCGGTGAGTCAAAGGGAACTGGTTTCAGCCCAGGCAACATACGATGCTTCGAAAGCAAAAGTACANNTGGGTTATTGCCGGATAACAGCCCCAATTTCAGGGTTGGCAGGGATATCCAAAGTAAGGGTAGGCGATTATGTGAGGCCCGGTGCGATGTCAGTATTAAATACAATTTCCGATCTTGGAGATGTAAGGGTACGCTTTACAATAAGTGAACAGGAATACCTTCGTTTGATTAAAGAAATAAGTAAAGAAAATTCAGGACTGAAAGGTGCCGGTAAAACCATTTCGCTTAAATTATCGGATGGCTCAATGTATTCCCATACCGGTGCTTTGAGTTTCGCCGACAGGCAAATTGACCCTACTACAGGTGCTATGACATTAGAAGCAGCTTTCCCGAATCCTGAAAAACTTCTCCGCCCGGGTCAATATGTTAAAGTTGTAGTGGTAACGGATGTTCGGAAAAATGCCTTGCTTGTACCTCAGCGTGCCGTAATAGAAATGCAGGGCATCAGCCAGGTATATGTGTTGGGCGACAGCAGCAAAGTAGAAACCAAAATTATCATAACCGGCCCTATATACAAAGATGCGTACATTGTAGAAGACGGTTTGGCGCCCGGTGATAAAATTGCTTTCGGCGGTACCCAACTGCTCAAAAACGGCACCGTAATTACCCCTAAACAAACCGAATGGCAGCCCGGAACGCCCGACAACAAATCTGCACCTGTTAAATAATTTTTAGATAGAAAATAGTATGGGAGAATTTTTCGTTCGCCGACCAATAGTTGCCATGGTAATCAGTATCATAATATGCATACTGGGTTACCTTGCCATGCAAAAGACACCTATCGCCCAATATCCCGATATTGTTCCGCCTCTTGTAAAAATCACCACCAGTTTTACAGGGGCTAATGCATTAAATGTTGAACAAGCCGTTGCTACACCCATCGAACAAAAAGTGAATGGAGTGGAAAACATGTTGTACATGAAATCAATTAACACTTCGGATGGTGCTCTCACCATCGAAGTAACTTTTGATGTAGGTACTGATCTGGATAATGCCAATATGCTAACCCAGAACAAGGAAAAACAGGCAGAGCCTTTTCTACCTCAAAGTGTAAAACAACAAGGGGTTTCCATTAAAAAATCCTTATCGTTCCCCATGTTGCTTTTTACTGTTTCTTCAAAAAATCCAAAGTACGATGCCAAGTTCCTGAACAATTATGCAAGCATAAACATTGTTGATGCTTTGGCCAGGATCAGGGGAGTTGGAGAAGTTACCCTTTTCGGAAGCGATTATTCTATGCGAATCTGGCTCAATGCCAGCCAGATGACTAAACTTGGGGTTACCGTATCTGAAGTAAAAAACGCCCTCAATTCGCAGAATATGATCAGTCCGGGTGGAAAATTTGGTGCTGAACCAGCCCCCCCGGGAACCGAGTTTACCTATAGTGCGACTTTACAGGACCGTCTTGTAACTGAGAAGCAATTTGAAGGTATTATTGTAAGAAGCAAGGAAGATGGTTCGCAGGTGTTGCTTGGCGATATTGCCCGTATTGAACTGGGAACCGAAAACTATAGTTCGATAGTCCGCAAAAACGGGCAGGCTGCTGCTGCAATAGCTATTTATCAAATGCCTGGCAGTAATGCGCTTGAAGTTGCAGAAAAAGCAAAAACTGCAATGAAAGAAATGTCAGAACGTTTTCCCAAAGATATTGAATACCAAGTATCGCTTGATACAACACTTGCTATTACAGAAGGTATTACGGATATCATTCATACGCTGTTTGAAGCCATTCTCCTGGTGATCCTGGTTGTTTTTATCTTCCTTCAAAACTGGCGGGCAACACTTATCCCTTTAATTACTGTTCCGGTTTCATTACTTGGTGCTGTGGCCGTTTTCCCTCTTCTCGGATTTTCAATCAATACCCTTTCATTGTTAGGATTAGTGTTGGCTATCGGGATTGTAGTCGATGATGCTATTGTGGTGGTGGAGGCTGTGATGCACCATATCGAGCATGGCAAAACTCCAAAAGAAGCCACCATTCAGGCTATGAAAGAAGTTTCGGGGCCGGTTGTGGCCAT
>DGQJ01000042.1:5916-13709 GCA_002389705.1 Bacteroidales bacterium UBA4417 | reverse complement strand
GCAATCAGGCCATGGCGGTTGGCCATACGCGGGTTTAAAAAAAGTTCAATTCCTGATTTTGCTATAAGCAACTTCCCTTCTGGTGTCAACATAGTTTAATGCTTTATACGGTTTAATATGTACTACAACAAACGTATATAATTTTTGCCAATTGTGCAAGCGGGCTAAAGTGGTTTGCCGGATTTCAGTTGTTGCAACAAACATGCATACTTGTATTTGCTGGAGTGTTTATTACCTCACGTTTTTCTTCAGTCAATTATTAGGTTTAAAAAAGGTATTACAATTTTCTTTTTCTTAATGTAGTGGATTCCAATTTCTTCTTTCACAAAATCTGAAAATTTGACTTTCTGATTGTCAGAGGTTTCAATAACAGTATAATGATAAAAGTTCGAAGGAATTGTATAATAATCAAATGGTTTTGGATACTTGCTTCCTTGAAATCTCTTCAATAATGTTATGTTTTCAAACGGTATTTCAAGCTTTTCTGTCTGGTTGGTATATGTCATAATTCTATTCCCGTAATTTATTTCAACTTTAATATTCTTGTCATGCAAGTAAAAGTTCAAATGAAGAATTATCTGAAATTTTATTGGAAGTCCAATCATAAACATGAAAATCAAAATTCCGATTGCTAAGTCTGGAATAATGACAAAACAAACAATAGCTGTCAAAACAGATTGGAGATAAAACCATCTTGATTGTTTTACCGGTTCAATTGTTTTGCAAAATTCGAGTTTATGTTCTGTCTTCATAAATAAAATGTGTGGTAACGTTATGACGCTATGGCAAGTGCGGGATTAAATTGTTGCTAAACTGTCAGCCAGCACAAATATAAAGTATTTAACGGCCAACATAAACCCGCCGGACACAGTATTTTACTCCCGGCACGCGTCAGAAAAAATTATTCGCGCGAAAGGAGCTACAGTTATTTCTTGTCTTCAAGTTGATTCAGGTCATGTATATCAATACTATCCCGGATCCTGGTTTGTTCGAATTCTCTATCAAGTATTTGCCTGTAGTCAAGCACATCTTTCCTGTAAATAAGTCCCTGATTACGAATAAAATATACTGTGGTATATTGAAGTAATTCATTTCTTGATTTAACAATCGTGATTGAAGAGTCATTAAAAAACTGACCAGGAACTAATATGTGCTCTTTATTATTCAAAGTAAATTCAACAACCGAATCATTTAAAAAACAATTCCAAGTTATATTCGAATGTTTATAAGGGAGATTTACATCCCTGTTATTGCCATATTCCCAGAAAAGAATCCTGGTTGAGTCCGCTAGTTTGAAATTACTGTAGAAAGATAAAACCCTGTTAGATTTTTCATACATTGAATAATCAGCTAAGATGTCTTTAAATTCGAAACAGGAATCAGATTCTCTGTTTTTTATTTTATTGTAATCTTTTAAAACCCTGCAGGTGCTATGCTCTTTATATTCAATCAACAAAATTTTCTCATTCTCATTTTTAGGAAAAGTTGATATGTAGAAGTCATACGTAAAGGATGAAACCAGAAGGGCAATAAGTATAACTAATAGTTTTTGTTGCATGCAATAATTTTTGCTAAAGGCTGAGGCAATAGCATGTGCGAGGTTAGATTGTTGCTCAACCGTCAGCCAAAGCAAATATATGTAAAGATTCCAAATGTTTCAACGAACATGCATGCCCGCATTTGCTATAGCGTTTATTACCAGCAGGGCTTTATTTTCTGTCATTGTATTCATTCACTTTCTTTTGAAATGACCAAATTGTAAATGGCCAAAAAAAGAATGCAAAGAATCTGAAAACGTAGTCAAATGCATTCGCCATTGTATAGTTATAGTCAGGTGTTTTCTGTCTGTCGTACTTTACTATTAGGCTTGTTAGCATTCCAGTCGTTGAAAACCAAAAGAAAAAGAAAGAAAGAATCAGAGGTAAAACGCGTTCGCCGGTAACTACAATCGCTATTCCTATGTTTTGTAATATTGGAATGACGAAAAAAATATAAGTAAAAAGTAAAACAGTCACGGAAGCAACAAAAGTAAATACATTGACAGATTTATTTTGTTTCTGTAGAAGTCTGCTCCCAATTGCTAAAAGCCACAAAGCATAAATAGGTGGCAATAACAAAAAAAGCATTTTACTCGATTCTGGTTTAATGTCAAGTAATTGGTAAATTCCAGTTTGGTCAGTTGTCTGTTTAGTCATTGTCTCGTGTGTTTTTTTAGCCTTGCTGGTAACTAGTTAATATCAAACAAATATATTCCACTTTTTCAAATTTTTATATTACAAAGCCTATAAAATAAATAACTATGTACCCCATAAAATTAAAAATCATGCCAACCGCAGCGGAAGGCATGATTTCTATAGGTTTAAATTAACTATCTGAAATTGACTTTAAATTAATTTAGACCAGTCGTTTGTTAACTATGCGAGGAACTCCGGTCTTCCGACTTCCGTCTCCGGTCTTCGGTCTTCCGACTTCCGACATTCCCCTTCCGACATCCAACATCCCACATCCCACATCCCACTTCCATCCCAAGAAACCACCTCTCAGTATTCCAGCAGTTCCTTTGCCGCGTTGTAAATACGCTCCTGGTCGGGAAGTATGGCTTTTTCGAGGATTCGGTTAAACCCTACCGGGGTAAAGGTAGAGCCAACCCGGCGTACCGGCGCATCCAGAAATTGAAAGCCTTCGTTCGAGATCATGGCTGCTATTTCGCCTCCAAAGCCTCCGAAAACTTTATCTTCATGCACTACCAACGCCCTGCCGGTTTTTTCAACGCTCTGCAGTATGGCGTCTTTATCAAGCGGTATCAGCGATCGAATATCAATCACTTCGAGGCTTTTACCGGTTTCGGTTTGTATACGCTCAGCTACGGCAAGGCACATATGGGTGGTGTTCCCATAGGTGATAATGCTCATGTCTTTCCCTTCGCGGCGGGTACGCGCTTTACCGAACGGAACCTCGAAACCTTCGGGGACAATGGTTTCGGCAACGGGGTCGTTGTACAGCGCCTTGGGCTCAAGAAAAAGGGTCGGGCCTTTTGAGCGTATGGAAGTGCGCAGCAGCCCTGCAGCATCATCGGCAAACGAAGGACACACAATACGTACTCCGGGTATGGCTGCCAGCGATCCTTCAATATTCTGCGAATGGTACAATCCGCCGCCGATATATCCGCCCGAGGCAAGCCGTATGGTTACATTGGGCGAAAAAGCGCCGTTGCTGCGCCAGTAGTCGTGCGACAATTCAATGTATTGCTCCATGGCCGGCCAGAAATAATCAGCAAATTCGGCGCCTTCGACCACAATCCTTATTTTGTCATTGTAGCGGCTCATGCCGTTGGCGGTTCCCAGTATAAAATCTTCGGCTATGGGGCCGTTGAAAATACGCTCAATGCCAAATTCCTGTTGCATGCCCTTGGTAACATTAAAAATGCCGCCCTTATCCTTATTGGCTACATCCTGCCCCCAAAGAAAAGTATCGGGGTTCAGCCTGAATTCCTCTTTTAAGGTTTCGTTCAGGGCCTGAATAAATTTAAGCGACTGGCCTTCTTTCTGGCTATGGGTGCCATCGGGAAATTTTGCCGGAACATAAGCCTCAGGGTACACAAAGTTAAAAATTGATGCCGGGTCGGGATCGGCTGAAGCAAGCACCTTGCGGTGTGCATCCATCATTTCTTTTTGTGCCTGTTCGTCGAGTGCCTTCAGTTCTTCTTCGGTAAACCTGCCCGAATGCAGTAAAATAACCCGGAACCTGTCGAGGGGATCAGCGGCTTTGGCGCAATGGCGCTCGTTTTCGTCGCGGTACAGCTCGTGCTTGTCCGAATTGGAGTGGGAGTGAATACGCACGCAGCTGGCATGAACAATAACGGGTTCCTGCTTTTCGATGGCATGGCGTTTGGCCATTTCCATGGCATTCATCGAGGCAAAAATATTTTTACCATCGCAATGAATAATGCGCAGGTTTTTAAATCCCTTGAAATTATCAGCGGCAACTGCATTGGCCGACTGATCGCGCTGCGGCACCGATATACCGTAACGGTTATCCTGGAATACAAAAACAACCGGCAGTTTCTCATTGCTGGCGCCGTTGATGGCTTCGTAAACATAGCCCTCGGAAGTCGACGATTCTCCTTGCGAACTGATTGCAACCCCTTTGCCGCCATATCTTTTGATTGCCCTGGCAACACCAACGGCGTGCAGGGTATGGTTACCCGTTGCCGACGAAACATTATGGATGTTCCATTCGGGTTTTGCGAAGTGGTTCGACATATGCCTGCCACCGCCTGCCACATCACCGGCTTTCGAAATTCCGTTCAGGATAATTTCTTCGGCAGTAAGACCGGCCGAAATGGCCGTAAGCATATCGCGGTAGTACGGAAATAAATGATCGGTTTCCCGGTTAAAAGTCTGGCCGATGGCCAGCTGAATTCCGTCGTGCCCGGCATAAGGAGCATGATACGACCAGCCCAGGGCTTGTTTCAGGTAATTGGGTGCGCGCTCGTCGAGTTTGCGCCCGAGCACCATGAGTGAATACCATTTTTGTAATGTAGCTTTGTCAACAGTATCAAGCTTATATTCAATACGCTTTTCCATTAGTTTATAAAGTTTTCCTAAAGTTAAATAAAATTAACGACTTACTAACAAAATTGTTCGTAACCAAAACTAATAAAGCCTGAAAATACCGCTGGTAGCCTGTTTTATCCCCTGATAATGGTATACATTCCGTCTTCGCGTAACCTGATAATGGTGGAGGGCTTTGCTATGGTGTAATAATCCTGTTTGTACGAAACGATATAGTCGACGGCATCTTTGATATCGTCAGTAACCTGGCTGAAGATCGCAGGTGCTTCAAATCCCGACATGTTTGCCGAAGTTGAAACAATGGGTTTACCGAACTGCCTGATTAGTTCTTTACAAAAGTCATCTTTTACTATCCGGATAGCAATGGTACCATCAGAGGCAACCACATTGGGCGCCAGCCGGCGTGCATTGGAATAAATGATAGTTACCGGGTTTGTAATGCTGGCCAGCAGGTCGCTGGTAATTTCAGGCACAATCTCAACATAAGTTGATAATTTTTCGAAATCATCGAGCAATATGATCAGGCTCTTTGCTTCCGAACGGCTTTTGATGCTGTAAATTTTCTGCACAGCCTGCCTGTTGGTGGCATCGCAGCCTATGCCCCAGATGGTATCGGTTGGATACAAAAGTGTACCTCCCGACCGGAGTACTTCTAATGATTTTTGTATATCGTCGTCGAAATTCATGTTTAATTAACAATAAACTTGGGATTGGGTTTGTAAACGGAATATTTTTTTGACTTAAAGCGAAGCATATACTTTCACCAGGTTTTTAGCCACCTTTTCTTCATCAAAACGGGAAGCATATTTATAACCTTTGTCTATCATTGCAGCTCGGGTATTCGGGTCATTTAAAATCTGGCTCATCAGTTCCGAAAGCTGTTCATCATTGTAAGGATCGCAATACAGAGCTGCATCGCCACCGGTTTCGGCAAAACAACTGCCTGTGCTGGTAATAACCGGCACGCCTGAGTACAGGGCTTCCAGTATCGGGATGCCAAAGCCTTCGAACACCGAAGGATAAACAAAGAGATGCGCCGACTGGTACAGCGCCGGTAAATCGGCAGTTTCGATGTTGTGCCTGAAAAGAACCCGCTCACCGGCCTGCTGTTTCCGCAGGTAATCGTTGATCTCGATCATGTATTCGGTTGGCCGGCCTGCAATTACCAGGGGAATGTGTAAATTTTTCCTCAGGTANNCGTTGCGGAAGATCATATTTTTTTAATACCTGCTCTTTCGCCATAGCCTGAACCTGGTTTCGGAAAACAGGGTCGCAGGTTTGATACACAACTTCAATTTTGGACGGGTCGGTGCCAAAATAATGACAGATATCGGCTTTGGTTGCCTCGCTGGTAGCTATAATTTTATCTGCCACGCGGCAAGCGTAGCGGAATTTCATCAGGTAAACTTTCCGGTCGATGTAAGGGTAGTATTCAGGGTATCTTAAAAAGATAAGATCGTGGATGGTAACCACGCTTTTTACCCCGGTTTTTTGTATACCAGTCGGGAGTTCGTTGCTCAGCCCGTGGTAGATATTTATTTTTTGGTTTTGTATTTGCCGGTTAATGCCCCACGATCGCCAGAGGCCGGCAAACGATTGGTAAAAACCGGTTTCGGGTGTTACCAGTTGCAGGTTAGCTGCGGGTTGGAAAATTTCATAATTTNNTGTTTTCGGGATGATACTGCGATAGCAGCCTCAGCGTACTCCGGCTGTAATTGCCCAGTCCGCTGCGGTTAAAAAGTGCCCGTTTGGCATCAAACCCAATATTCATCATTGGCCCCGGTTCCTGTTTCAGTTAAAAGGAAATATCGTATTCGCGCAATGCGTCGTTCAGCGAAGTTTTCAAATCGGTTGAGGGTTTACGTTGCCCGATAATAAGGGCACAGCTAACCTGGTAATCGCCGGCAGGGTATTTTTTGGTGTACGATCCCGGGATCACTACTGAGCGTGGCGGCACGTATCCCCTGTATTCTTTGGGTTCGGTACCGGTAACATCGATAATGCGGGTACTTTTGGTAATAACTACGTTGGCACCGAGCACAGCTTCGGCGGCAATGTGCGCTCCTTCAACCACAATGCATCGCGACCCGATAAAGCAGTTGTCCTCAATGATTACGGGAGCAGCCTGCACAGGTTCGAGCACGCCACCAATACCAACGCCACCGCTCAGGTGCACGTTGGCACCCACCTGGGCGCAACTGCCCACCGTAGCCCAGGTATCGACCATGGTTCCCGGGCCAACCCAGGCCCCAATATTCACATAAGAGGGCATCATTATAACGCCGGGCGAGAGGAACGCCCCGTACCGGGCAACAGCGTGGGGAACCACGCGTACGCCAAGTTCCTTATAATTGTGCTTCAGGGGTATTTTGTCGTGGAACTCGAGCGGACCGGCTTCAAAAACTTCCATTTGCCTGAGCGGGAAATACATGATCACGGCTTTCTTTATCCATTCGTTCACTTTCCAGGCGTTGCCGGCAGGCTCGGCAACGCGCACCTTGCCTTTGTCGAGCAGTTCAATAATCTGGAATACAGCATTTCTTGCTTCTTCGCTACCCAGGAGCGAGCGATCGTCCCAGGCTTTCTCTATGATAGATTTTAATTCTTCCATACCTGATATTTAACATTTCAAAATTAGACATTTTCTATAGATCACTTCATATGTAACCGGTTAAATCTGTTGATTGATGCAGAAAAGCTTCATTGTTAGCCTTTTTAGAAGTATATTCTTTGTAATTTTGCCGCAAAAATACAGGCTTGGGAAGGGTATTAGCTATTGATTACGGACAGAAACGGGTCGGACTTGCAGTTACTGACGAGCTCAGGATGATTGCAGTCTCGCTGGCAACGGTGCATTCAAAAGATGTGATTACATTTTTGAAGGACTATGTGGCGCGCGAAAAAGTCGACTGCTTCGTGGTAGGATACCCCTTAACCATGCAGAACCAGCTTTCGGAATCGGCACGGTTTACCGAGCCCTTTGTGAAACAGTTGCAGAAAACATTTCCAGGTATCCCGGTTGAACGCATCGACGAGCGGTTTACTTCGAAAATGGCCTCGGCTGCAATCCTGCAGTCGGGTGCCAAAAAGAAAGACCGGCAGAACAAAGGACTGGTTGACAAAGTGAGTGCCGTCATTATCCTGCAATCGTACCTCGAAATGAAAAGCTTTCAGATGTGAACCAATGCAGGGGAAAAGTGTTTTGTTGGTTGGGGAGAG
>DGQJ01000042.1:4945-5825 GCA_002389705.1 Bacteroidales bacterium UBA4417 | reverse complement strand
TAACGCTGAAACTTTGAAAATCGAGGGTAAACTGAATTTTGAAAACATCAATACGAAATAACATAAAATAAATACCAACAGAATGATTCTTCCAATAGTAGCAATCGGGCATCCTAATCTGCGTAAAGTCTCGGTTGACATAACCTCAGAGTATCCAGGATTACAGCAATTAATAACTGATATGTGGGAAACCATGTATTTCAGCTCGGGAGTGGGATTGGCCGCCCCCCAGGTGAACAAGCAGATCAGGCTTTTTGTGATTGACGCTACCCCTTACGAAAAAGAGTCGCCCGAAACCAGGGAGTTTAAAAAAGTGTTTATCAACCCCAAAATTGTTGACGAAAAAGGGGAGGAGTGGGCTTTCAGCGAAGGCTGCCTCAGTATTCCTGATATTCACGAAGATGTGATGCGCAAAGCTGATGTCAGGTTAACTTATTATGATGAGCAATTTAATTTCCACGATGAATGGTTTAGCGGAATCCTTGCCAGGATCATACAGCATGAATACGATCACCTGGAAGGTATTCTGTTTGTAGATAAAATACACCCGCTTCGAAAAATTATGCTCAAACGCAAGCTGCAGGAAATAGCAAAAGGCATTACCGAAGCTAAATACAGGATGATTTTCCCTTCGAAAAAGCGCTGATCCGCTTAGCTGAAAACGTTTACATTATTATTCCTTGTCCGAAAAATCTTCGGTAAGCATGGTTTTTAATCCCGATGCTTTAATGTCGAGAGCCAGTTCACCATTGCGACAGTACGAAATACGTCCTGTTTGTTCCGAAACGATAATGGCAATTGAATCATTTTTCTCTGTTATTCCAATAGCTGCGCGATGCCTCAGTCCAAATTCCGGCGGCAGGTCCATTTTACCTGATAC
>DGQJ01000042.1:0-4767 GCA_002389705.1 Bacteroidales bacterium UBA4417 | reverse complement strand
CGGGTGATAAATCCGGGCGAACCAATGGCCAGCAAAAACTTCCTGATCTCGGGCTGAAACACCACGATAAAAGCTATAAATCCAACCGAAGTAAACGCTCCAAGCAAATCGCTAAGTAAGTCCATCTGGAGTGTTTTTACCAGCCTCCATATCCCGAAAATGGCAAGTATACCCAGGAAAATGTTAACGGCAGCAGTTCCCTTCAACAGCTGGTAAAGTGAAAAGAGCAGCAATGCCACCAGCAGTATGTCGATTACATCGAGAATTCTGACATTCAGAAAAAGAGGTATCAGTAAACTTATCATTTGAATTGGATTGTATAGATTGCAAATATACTTACTGCCTGCCGATAATGACGCTTTAGTTTAAAATTGTTCTTTCTTCGATCCAGAACCTTCTGATTCTGAAGGATTATGCAGGCAGTGTTTTAAATCATATCGTTTTTGAAGCTTTTTCATAAAGTGCTGCCAGCCTGATCACCTGCACCGCTTCTTTAACATCGTGAACGCGCAAAATGTCAGCTCCGTTGAGCAGCGCAAGCAGGTTTATGGCTGTAGTTGCCGGCAGCGACTCGCCTGGAGTTATCTCCAGTGGTTTGTATATCATTGATTTTCGCGAAATGCCAGCAAGCACTGCAAAACCATGCTGCCTGAAAATGAGTAAGTCGTGAATTAACCGGTAATTGTGCTCAATGCTTTTGCCGAATCCAAAACCGGGATCGAGGATTACCTGCCCGATGCCCGATTGCCGCAGCATCAAAAGTTTCTCTTCAAAAAAGTGGCTTACTTCGCTTGTTACATTGTTGTAAACAGGGTTTAGCTGCATGTTTTGCGGTGTGCCCTGCATATGCATTAAAATATATGGAAGTCCGCTGGCAGCCACGGCCGGTATAAGCCCCTGGTCGAGCATCCCGCCCGAAATATCGTTGATAATACCAGCGCCGGCACTGGCTGCCAGTGTAGCTACACGGCCACGGTAGGTATCAATTGAAAAAACTGTTTTCGGGTGCCTGGCAGCAAGCAATTCGATGGCAGGCATCAACCGGCTGATTTCTTCCTCCTCGGTAACCACAGCTGCCCCGGGGCGGGTTGAAACGGCTCCCAGGTCGATGATGGCANNTCTTCAATCATTTTATCCGCCTGCGAAATCCATGCATCTTCTCGGGTATAACGCCCTCCATCAAAAAACGAATCGGGGGTTAAATTTAAAATGCCCATAACCAATGGTTTATCAATGTTCAGGACATTATCGCCGCATTTCAGGCTGGTATTTCGGGAAAAAGATGTACTTTTATCAGTCCAAAAATTCATGGTTTTCTTATTGAAATCGGCCACAAAGTTATTGATAATATGCATGATAAAACACTACAACAATACGATAATGCCATAAGTGCGTGCCGCAAAGTTTTCATGGCCAAGATGCACGATTATGGGACTGCCTGGCGCATCCTGCGTACCACATCGCTTACCGACCAGATTTATATCAAAGCCAGCCGTATCCGCAGCATCGAGGAAAAAGGCGAGAGTAAAGTGGATGAAGGGATCAGGCCTGAGTTTGAAGGGATGATCAATTACTGCGTGATGGCGCTGATACAGCTTGAACTCGGCGCTGCCGAAGATCCGCACATGGATGCCGAACTGGTAGGTGCTAAATATGATGCAAATGTTAAAATGGCCCGCGACCTGATGGCTGATAAAAACCACGACTATGGCGAAGCCTGGCGGCAGATGCGCATCAGCTCACTTACCGATATTATTTTAATGAAATTGCTTCGTATCAAACAAATTGAAGATAATAAGGGAAAGACCATCATGTCGGAGGGATTGGATGCCAACTACCTCGATATTATAAATTACTCAGCTTTTGCATTGATAATGCTTGATCAGCAAAACTAAAACATTATGAAACTGATTGCCAACATCAGCCGGATTCTGGTAGGGCTTGTTTTTGTGTTTTCGGGTTTTGTGAAAGGCGTGGACCCCCTGGGAACCGCTTACCGGCTCGAAGATTACTTTATTGCGTTCAACTGGGAATTTTTTATTCCCCTGGCGTTATTCTTTTCCATTCTGCTTTGTACCCTGGAGTTTGTGACCGGCATTATGATGCTGCTGAACCTGAAGATGAAAATTTCATCCTGGTTGTTGCTGCTGATGATGGTGTTCTTCACCTTGCTTACCCTCAACGACGCGATTAACAACCCGGTTCCCGACTGCGGTTGCTTTGGCGATGCCATTAAACTCACCAACTGGCAGACCTTTTATAAAAACCTGGTTCTGTTGCCCATGGCGGTGGTTATTTTTGTATACAGGAAAAAATTCAAAGCTTTTACCAGCCAGGGCCGGCAATGGGTACTGACTGTATTTTTTACGGTACTGTTTGCCGGTTTTTCGTATAGGTGTTACAGCCATCTGCCGCTTGTCGATTTCACCGAATGGAAAGCAGGCCATAAACTTTACCCCGAAAACCCGCAACCAGTAAAGTACTATCTTACCTATAAAAATAAGAGCACAGGCGAAACCAAAGAATATCTTTCGCCCAATTACCCGTTCAGCGACAGCGTATGGATGGCACAGTGGGAATTTGTATCGCAGCGTGTTGAAGACCCCAACCAGTATTATGGCAAATCGCTGGTTATTACCGATACCACTGGCAATAATATTACCGAAAGCATTATCCGCAACCCCGGTTACCAGTTGGTGATTAATGCGTATGATTTGTCGAAGGCTGACGTTCAGGCTTTTAAAAAACTGGATGATTTTTGTGCCAAGGCTTATGCCGATAACATTCCGGCTGTGGTGCTGGTGAGTGCCGATAATGACCAGATAAGGAGGTTTGCAATGGAAAACAACCTGCATCTCGAATTCTGCACCGCCGACGATATTATCCTGAAGACCATCGTGAGGTCAAATCCAGGTTTGCTGCTCATGAAAGATGGCGTTATACTGAAGAAATGGCATCACAACGATTTTCCCGATTACCAGACTTTTAAAAGTAAATTCATAAAAGAGTAAAAACGAAGTTTATCTCAACAAATAATCTGTTTTTTGTGTTTTGCTCTTTCAAAACGATGGCTGGTTAGTATACAAAATTATGCCCATCAAATGGTATATCATACGACGCCCTAATTTTTGTAACTCTTGTAACTCTTGAAACTTTTGAAACACTGAAATACTGAAACACTTCAAACCCTGATTCAATTCGCGCAGCGTGACAAGAAATCTGAAACATTGAAACAATTGAAACCACCTGAAACTTTTGAAACTCTTCAATCCCCTCAATCCCTTCAANNTCAATCCCCTCAATCCAATAAATAATGCTCCGTTACACCCTGGTCCGTCTGTCGTATGGAATTTTGGTACTTTTCGGAGTCATAACGCTGATATTTTTCCTGTTCAATGTGCTGCCCGGCGACCCCGCACGTATGATGCTNNGCTTTCCGTTCAATACCTGGGATTTTTGAACGATGTTTCACCCGTTTCGCTGCACAACTTACGTGACAGTGCAAGTGCATTTTTCTTTTATCCCGACAGATATCCGTCGGCAAGGCACATTTTAACCCTGGGCAAAACAACGCTTGTTGTGAAGAAACCATACCTGCGCAGGTCGTACCAGAGCAAACGGCCGGTTTCTGACATCCTGACCGAGGCTTTTGTGCCAACTATAATTCTGGCAACCGTGGCTATGTTGGCTGCCACTTTTTTCGGGCTGATACTTGGCATTTTCAGTGCTTTACACAAGGATGGATGGTTCGACCGGGTTGCGATGGTTGTGAGCATTATCGGCATGTCGCTGCCCTCGTTTTTTGCAGCTATAATTATTGCCTGGCTTTTTGCTTATGTACTTGCCGCTTACACGGGTTTAAGCATGTTTGGCAGCCTTTATACGGTTGATGATTTTGGCAGGGGCGAGTATATAAACCTGAAAAATCTCATTCTCCCGGCATTTACGCTGGCTATACGTCCGCTGGCCATCATTACTGAACTTACCCGGAGTTCGATGCTCGAGGTGTTGTCGCAGGATTATATCCGCACTGCCAAAGCCAAGGGCCTCAGCCTCTTCCGGATTGTTACCCGGCATGCGCTGCGCAATGCGCTGAACCCTGTAGTTACGGCAGTTTCGGGCTGGTTTGCTTCGCTGATGGCCGGAGCCGTGTTTGTTGAATATATTTTCGACTGGAAAGGGGTAGGCGTGGTGATAGTAGATGCCCTCGAAAAATATGATTTCCCCGTAGTAATGGGAGCCGTGCTGTTTATTTCGGTTCTTCTCATTATTATTAATATTTTTGCAGATCTTGTTTATGGAATACTCGATCCCCGGATTCGTTACGCATAATAAAACAAAATCAAAACATATAAAACCCCTAAAAAGATGAGAAAGAAGATTGTAGCCGGAAACTGGAAAATGAACAAAGATTTTCAGGAAGCTGAAGATTTAATGTTCGAAATCGTTGACGAACTAACCGAAAAAGGTTCGGGCGAAACCGAAGTAGTGATTTGTCCCCCGGCAGTTTACCTCGAAATGAGTTCAGATATTGCTGCCGAAAACGGTTTTATGATCGGCGCACAGAATTTGAGCCAATGGGAATCCGGTGCTTATACCGGCGAAGTTTCTGCTTCAATGCTTCATTCCATGGGTATTTCGCACTGTATACTGGGCCATTCGGAGCGCAGGACTTATTTCGGCGAAACTGATAAAGTGATTGCCACAAAAATTGATCTTGCCTTAAAATACGGGATTACTCCTATTTATTGCTGTGGCGAAGTTCTT
>DGQJ01000166.1:13116-15641 GCA_002389705.1 Bacteroidales bacterium UBA4417 | reverse complement strand
GACAGTTCGGCAATGGGCTGCAGGGTTCCAACCTCATTATTGGCATGCATCACCGATACAAGTATGGTTTGTGGCGTAACCAGGCTTTCGAATGCCGTAACATCAACCCTGCAGGTGGAGTCAACCGGCAGGTACGAAACCCGGAAACCTTGTTTTTCGAGCCAGTTGCACACTTCGAGTATTGCCGGGTGCTCAACGGTTGATACAATAATGTGGTTTCCTTTATTTTTTAATGCAAAAGCCACACCTTTCAGCGCATGGTTGTCGGATTCGGAACCTCCGCTCGTAAAAATGATCTCTTCGGGTGAAGCTCCCAGCAATTCGGCTACCTGCCGGCGCGCTGTTTCCACCGCTTTACGCGCATCAATACCATAACGGTACCGACTTGAGGGATTGCCGAAATAGGCATTCAGGTATGGTCGCATGGTTGCTTCAACCTCCGGGTCAATCGGAGTTGTAGCATTATAATCGAGGTAGATGAGGTCTTCCATATTATGATTTTGATCAAAGAAAAAGAAGTTGTTCAATTTTTAACAGCTGGTTTTCAGATGGTTTTATGAAATTAAAGTTACTCCACTTTCGTAAACTACTTTCAAGGTTTACCAACGGATCAATCAGCTAATTACCTGTTCATCTTCAGCATGTTTCAAAATAATTTCAGCATGTTCAGTGGCACTCACCGAGGGCAAGTTTATTTTCACCAACTTCCGGACCGGGCGCCGCGAAAGCGAATTTTCATAGAGTTTGTCGTAATAAGCCAGGGTTAGGTCGGCCACTTTTTCGAAATCGTCGTTATTCAATGCGCTGATTGCCTGGTGTGCCTGATAACTGCCCATGTAAACGCTCAGGTGTTCGAGTATTCCAAGCAGTTCATTTTTCGAGAAACAGGCATATTCATTTACCAGCCTGCTGATACGATCGGCCCGGGGAACATCGATAAAGAACAGCACCCCGCCCAGCATGGCCGTCCTGAAGGTATCGGGAAGGTAAACATTTCCGATGCTCATACTTTCGTGCTCCAGCCACAAAGGTACTGATGGATCAAGTTTTGCCCATTGCGCGTAAAGGTCATTTTCGAACTGCTCTGTCGTGGGCTGCGATTTCTGCCCCAGGTGCCCGAAATTGGATCCTTTGTGACAGGCTAATGCTTCCAGATCAATCACCTGTTGATGCATCCTGCTGATTTCGCGGAGTATGGCTGTTTTACCCGAACCGGTATAGCCTCCAATCAGAAAAATCTGTCTGCCGGATGAAAATTGCTTCCGGATATATCCGCGATAGGCTTTATAACCACCTTCGAGGATAAAAACACGGTATCCGGCATCCGCATAAAACTGCGCTATTTTAGCGCTGCGCATCCCACCGCGCCAGCAATGCAGCAGTATTTGCTTCTCCGGGGCAACCCCGGCGATGGCTTCAAGATAGTACGTGGTTTTTTCACCGGCAATAACCTTTCCCAGTTCAATGGCAGGTTCTTTCCCGATTTTAACGTAAGTTGTGCCTACACGTGCACGCTCTTCGTTATCGAAAATCGGGATATTGTGTGCTCCCGGGATGTGGCCTTTCTGGAATTCACCTGGCGAACGCACGTCAACCACCGGTATGTTCAGTGCCTGTTTAAGAAATTTTTCGGGTGTAAGGATTTCGGGATGCAAGGGGATGTGGGATGTGGGATGTGGGATGTATGATGTGGGATTTCGGATGTTTGATTTCGGATTTACGAATTACGATTTACAATTTACGATTGGAGGATTATTTCTTTGGTCTTCCGACATCGGACATCAGACATCGTACTTCCGCCTTCGATCTTCCGTCTCCGGTCTCCGGTCTTCAGTCTTCCGTCTTCCGACTTCCGTCTCCGGTCTTCGGTCTTCGGTCTTCCGTCTTCGATCTTCCGTCTTCTGTCTTCGGTCTTCCGACTTCGGTCTTCGGTCTTCAGTCTCCGGTCTCCGGTCTTCCGTCTTCGGTCTTCGGTCTTCCGTCTTCGGTCTTCGGTCTTCGGTCTTAAACCAAATGCCCTCTTATAATTCATTCACTTTTATTTCATCATCCAGGTAAACCAACAGTTTCCTGATACCGGAATAGCCCATTTGCTTAAGGATTTCGCCATAATGATGCAATTGTTTTTCATGCTCCGGTTTTGGCAGCCCGGTTTTAAACTCCATAATTACCGTTTCATGCTGGCTAAAGAAAACCTTGTCGGGCCGAAATACATCACCATTGGGCATCAGGATGCCGGCTTCGGATTTAATTTTAGCATTTCCGGAAAAATATCCTTTTAACAACGGGTGATCGAGGGTACTCGTTACGCGTTGCAAAAGGAGTTCCGCATCTGCATCAGCCAGTAAATTGGTATTGGCCTGAAGTTGCACTTTAGCCTCAATTTCGGAACTGTTTTGTATGGATGCCAGGGTGTCGTGCACAAGCGTGCCCCAGGCTTGCTTGTTTTTCGATTGCCCGGTACTCCAGTACTTTGGCGCCCGCCGGGCAATTTTGATCCGTCCCTGCCAGGGTATCGAAATCAT
>DGQJ01000166.1:6564-13027 GCA_002389705.1 Bacteroidales bacterium UBA4417 | reverse complement strand
CCTGGTGAAGGCAACGTAAATGAGGTTAACCATATCCAGCAACGACCGGCTCCGCTCCTGCTGATACTGCTGCTGATAGCCGGCGCCTTCCATACTGCTGCCTGTTTGCAGCAACGCAACCGGTAGCCCCGGGACTATATCTTTTTCAAGATCCACCCAAACCTGGTCGAAAGTGGTTTTCAGTTTTTCGGTAGCCATAGGCCAGATAACAACGGGAAATTCAAGCCCTTTCGATTTATGTATCGTCATGATGCGGATGGCATCAATCCCTTCGGGAACCACCACCGAAAGTTTGCCTTTTTTCTCCTCCCAGGCTTCGAGCAAATCGGCCAGGTGCGTACCCTCCCGGCCTGAAACTTTATTGGCGAAATCAAGAAAAAACTGCAGGTAAATATTGTAATGGCCATCGTCGAGCGAAAAAATCCTGATAATCTCTTCGCAAAGATCGTACAAGGGCAACCCTCTTAATGCATTGATATTAAATGCAAAACCAGCTTCTGCCAATATCCGGTCGAGCGATGGCCATCCTCCATTTTGCACCGGGAAATGCCTGATGAGCGTTGTGCTCAGTTTCCCATTGCGAACGAGTTCATTTATTATACCGGCAACAGCTACCAGGTTTTGCTGATCGCTGATATATTGAAGCACGGTGATCACAAAATTTACCTCGGGCGAGGCAGCCAGCAGCAAGGCTTCAGCCGAAACCACGCTTATTCCTTCCGACATCAGCAAGCGTGCTATAATGCTTCCTTCGCGGTTCGATCGGGTGAGTATGGCAATATCGGCCTTCCTGTAGCCTTTCAGCGTAAGCGTATCAACTAATTCGTGAACACGTTTAATATTCAGTTCATCAAATTCAGACCTTGAAGTATATGGCAGAAATTCAACCGAAACCAAACCCCCGTTTTTCCCGGGTGATATTTCCTGCTCATGATCATGGTAAATCGATTGAAATTCGCTACTCAGCTGCCCTGATATAAACGAAAAGAATTCATTGTTAAATTGTATGATTGCAGGCCGGGAGCGGAAATTACTTTTCAAAACCTGCGGATCATAATTAGCCTTCAGTGCACGTTCGGTTTCCCCGAAAACCTCCTTTTCATAATGAACGGGTAATGCAGGCAAAGCCATAAACTGCTCAACCTGACCGTTGCGAAAACGGTAAATTGCCTGCTTGCCATCACCAACCACCAGGTTAAAACGATCATACGCCAGCGAATCGCCAATTAGCGGCAACAGGTTTTTCCACTGCAGTTCCGATGTATCCTGAAACTCATCAACCAGGTAGTTGTGGTATTTTTCGCCAATGCGTTCGTAGATGAACGGGACGGGCTCCTGCAAAATAATGTCGGTAATCCGCTTATTGAATTCCGAAATATGAAGCACTTTCTTTTCGCGGCTCAGGGTACTGATCTCCTTTTCCATGGCGCTGAGCAGCCCCATCTGAAAAATATTTTTTTCAATCATCCCCAGCAGCGAGTATCGTGCAAAGCCTTTTTCCATCAGGGCGTCCACCTGGTGATAAATATCAGTCAGCTGGTCTTTTATGGAGTTAATCCCCGAAACCTGCTGCGGGTCAGCTTTCGCGGCTATCCATTTATTATCGTTTATGGTTGAAGTTACATAGGAGTTAGGGGCATCAAGATTTCCGGAGGCCAGTTTAAAAAAATACCCTCCAATGCCGCTGGCACCGCGCGAAAACGAAGCATTATCGATGCCATGGTCGGTAATCAGTTTTTTGGCTGTTTGCGCCAGCGACACAATCTGCGTTTCGAAACTTTTACAACTGCTCCTTATTGCGGAAGCCATTTCGAGGATGCGCGCTGCCGGTATTTCGTGCAGTTTGCTGATAAACTGCTGGTTTCCTTCCGAAAAAAGGAAGCCGGCTGTTTTTTTTATATCCGCTTCAATCTGCCAGCTTTTTTCATCATCGGTTCGTGCTTCTGTAAAATCGATCAGCAAGCGGGTGAGATCCGGATCAATGCCTGCTTTGCTGATCAGCTGGTCAGCAGCTTCGTCGAGCATAAGGTCGCGGTCCATTTCTATTTCGAAATCAACAGGCAGGTGCAGGTCGTGGGCAAAAGTACGGATGATACGCGATACAAAACTATCGATGGTACGCACCGAGAAATCATCGTATTCGTGAAGTATACGGGTAAGCACCGATTGAGCACGCGTAGCAATTTCAGGGGCTTTCAGCCCGGTAATTTTCACCAGGTCGGGAAGCATAAATTTAACAACAGAGCCTTGGGCAAAAGTTTCAGGTTCAGCAAGCTGCACCAGGCCCTGCACAATGCGCTGTTTCATTTCGTTGGCTGCTTTGTTGGTAAACGTAATAGCCAGGATGTGCCTGAAATAGGCCGGCGACTGCAGAGCAAGGGCAATATATTCGCGTACCAGGGTATAGGTTTTTCCCGACCCGGCTGATGATTTGTAAACTGAAAATTTCCTTTTTGAATTCACCTTGCTAAGGTAGGTATTTTGTTGAAAGCGATATTTTGAAAATGTGGGTGTGAATTTAAAATATGCAACAACCGATGGAATTTCCGATAAAAGTAAAGGCCATATTTTACTTTTTCACAGGTTTACTGTTGTCGGCGGCGCCTTTCGTATTTTTCGACCGCCGGAAAAGCTCTTCGAAATTGTTGAATTCCTTACGGAAAACAACACCAACACCCTGCGTATAGGGCGAATATCCTGAAATCAAAACGTCACCGGCCGAGTTAGTACGGTTAAATGCTTTGAAACGCAGTCGGCCATCTTCGGTAATTTTTACTTCAACCAACACATCGCCGATAATCTGGGTTGTTTGCGCAGCGTCGCTGTAGGTATTCATCCCCACGGCCCCATCAATAGTTACGCGGTTATCCCAGAGTTGGGTTGAGAGCGCAAGTTCAAGTTCAGTGGGCGAAATCTGGTCGCCGGGGCGGTAATTAACCCCAATATCGAAATCCTTCGATATCTGCGAAAGCATACGGCTAAGCTGCGCGCTGAGAATTTCGTACGAAGAAATGCCCAGCGAAGCCGTGGCATTATTGAGACCGGATGACGAACTGAAAGTATTCAGAACAAGGAGCGAAATCATTTGCTGGTTCATTTCAATGGCATTGCTGGTATCAATAACCGAATATATTGCTCGCTGAAGTTCTTCGGTGGCATCAGGCATTTTAATGCTGAACCTGATTTCGGGATTGTAAAGATTACCTGCCAGGTTAACATTGCAGTTTACATTTACTCTTGAACTCTGGTAATCGGCAGGAATACCCGGAAGTCCGGCCAGTGATGTTTTAACCTTATACACCGCCTGAAGCTGAATGTCAGCATCGTAAGGACTGCCATTAAAGGTAATAGTCCCCCCTTTCTGTATCTGGAAATTCTTTTTCAGGATATTCTGGAAATTAAACATAAAATTACCATGGTCCATCATGTAGTTACCATACATGGAATATTCGCCGCGGGTATCCACGCCAAGGTTTACCAGTCCGTCGCCAAATACATCAATGGTTCCCATCTGGTAAGGTAACACAATTCCGATGTTGGCATTGCGGGTAACATCCATACGCAGTTGCACCGCGAAAACCGATGATTCAACCGGGGCCGTTATTGCTGCGGCCTTCTCCACATCGTCGTGCTTTTTATACTGTATAAAATTATTATCGGAAATACTTCGCGAAAAGCTGATCGGGATAACCACGGACGTGCCTTTTTCGGAAGTAACATTTGCCTTTAGCACCAGATCTTCAATGGGTCCCTTCAACGTCATATTTCCGGTTGTTTTCGCCTTCCCATAATACACCTCATTCGGGTTGAAAGGCGTATTGAGTGCTACCAGGTTATTGGCATCCAGTGTAAGGTCGAGGCCGAAGTTGGCAAATGCTTTGTGACTGATGGTGCCCGAAACTGTACCCTTGCCGAAAGTACTGTCCGTAAGCTGGATATCTTCGAAATACATCCGGTCCTTGTCAAATTTAAAATCGCCGGTAAAAGAATACGAAGTACGAAGGTAATCGACCAGCAGTTCAGTTCGCATCAGTTTCACTGATCCTTTGAGCACCGGATCGGAGAAATCGCCGGTAAGCGTGAGTGCACCCGATCCGTAACCCCGCATACGCGAAAATATCCCTTTCAGGAATGGCTCAAACGTGCGGACTTTCAGGTTGTCGACATCCACTTTCATGTCGAAATTTTCATGCTCGCGTTCGGGGTAAATATTGCCAACCACTTTTATAGGGTAATGCGTGCCGGCATTGCCCACATACACCACCTGCAGATCGACCGAAATAAGTTTCTTTTCGTTATCCCAATAGCTTTTTACCAGGGCATCGCCCAGATTCTCGTGGTTAAAACCAAATTTCGATATCGCGATGTCGGCAGCTATATGTGGTATGGAGTACAATTCCGAAACCGAGACTTTTCCATTTACAAAACCATCGAAATCAATGCCAATGTCCTGTGTAAGCACATCGGTTTGCGACACATTAAAATTTTTCAGATCGAGAACCATCTGGCTCAACGGATCGGCCGAAACTGCCCCGTTCAGCATAATATGGCTGTTGTTGCTGGTAAATCCGAAGTTATGTGCTTCGAGATACGACTTATCAATTACAACCAGGTTGTTCGGTATCGATTTCCACACAGTATCGTTAATCATCATGGTGGCATCATCAATCCTGATATTCAGGCGCGGAGTTTGTTTAAACGAAATTGCGCCGGTAATGTCGCCCTTATTGTGATCCTGGGTTATCTTATCATTCCAGCTGATACCAAACTTCACACTGTCGTCCGAAGCTTTTGCCAGGAGTTTGAACTGCTCAAGCCGTTTCAGACTGGTTGCACTGTTGTCCGATTCTTTCAGGTTTATTTTGTCGCAATCCATATTCACAACCAGGCTCTTACCGACTGTAGAGCCTTTAAGCGACCAGTCGTGGAAGCCTATACCATTTAATACCAGCAAGGGCGACCGTCCGGTAATATTTACCTGTGCCAGCGCCGGATCGAAGGTTCCCGAAATCACTGTATTTGCATCCAGTTTTAACCAGGGTAAAAACATCCGGGTGAGCGAGTCGGTATGAAAAAGCTGGATGGAATAATCGAAACTTCCCCGGTTCAGCCTCACAGGCAAGATACCGTGTGGCGAAAGCGAAGGCAGAAATTCGTTGAAAACCATGCGCAGGTAATCGGCCATATCATCAAATGTATACTGGCCCGAAAATACTGCATTTGCAAAATCGCTGTTCACCTGCATGCGCTTACCTCCATTATCGAGAGCGGTAGTCGACACCGACAGGTTCTTCATATTCAGGGTCTTGCGGCCCATCGTAAAACTGGTGTTACTAAATCGTAAGGCTCCCATCAGGTTATCGAGAGTATTGCCCTTAAACCTGAAATCAGTACTTGTCGAAAGCATCACCACTGAATCAGCAGTCATCAGATCCAGTTTTGCCAGGTTGGCATGCGCAATGTCGGCCTGGAAATCAAAAGCTGGAAGATCATCAGAAAAATCGGCAGAGCCTAAGAAATTGAGACCCAAAAGCTTGTCGTTCACATACACCCCGCCGGTAAATCGCTTTTTCCTGAAATCGCCGTCAACATTAATCAGCCCGATAGTATTACTCCCATACTGCAGGTTTGTAATTTCGCCTTTCGCGGTAAGATCGGTGCGCTCGAGCGAGAAATTTTTGCCTTTAACAATGGCATAGAGGTTCAAAGTGCCAAGCTGTGGCATGTTGAGCAGCTTTCCGGCATTAAACGACTCAACCAATATTTTACCATCGTACTCGTAGTTATGGGCCGCTTTATTATTGGTGAGCAGAATATCGGTGGCAACCTGACCCAGGTCGGTAATAAAAGTAGCCTTTGATACAAAATCGTTGTAAAAACCGGTAAACCGGCCGTTAACGCTCACATTACCGAATTTACGCACTACACCCGGCAATTCAAGCCGGCTATTGCCATCGGCCGATGGAAGCGAAAACGACTCAATATCAGTAACATTGGTATAGAAAGCATCCGTTTTCAGGTTCACGAAGGTATTTTCAATATCAGGTAGACCAACCATATTGATATTGCCTTTAAAACTGGTATAATTCCCAAAAGCAAACTCAAAATCCTTGGCCGAAAAAGAGGACACAGTGCCTTTTATTTTTCCCGAGAAATCGAAAACCTCCTTCATTCCGTATATGTCGGGGGCAAAGGAAACAATATCTCGCATATCGAGCTGCGAAGGTTTTATATTGGCCGAAATGCGGATGCTGTCGAGGAAATCGTCGTATGCGCTCCAGTCATTGTATTCAAATTTCAGGTTCATCGACAGCCGGCTGTTGTCGGTGGTAATCTGCAGGTTCCGCGCATTAATTCCCCTTGGACAAACAATAGCCTGCGTAGTGAAATCGGCGAGCCTGAACCCGCTTTTTTCGCGGAAGGTGAGTTGCCTGAAATCGCCCAGGATGCTGTCGCCCTGCAG
>DGQJ01000166.1:997-6531 GCA_002389705.1 Bacteroidales bacterium UBA4417 | reverse complement strand
ACCACCGGCGACGAAAAATAATCGATGATAAACTGCAGGTTTATGCTGCTGTCGCCCCTGTAATGTACCAGGTTTATATCAGCATTGGCAAGCGCTATTTCTTTCAGTACAAGCTGCCGTTTATTTACATCAATGCTTTTAACTTCAGCTTTAATTTTTTTTGCCTGGATTATAACCTGGTGGTGTTTGTCGAGTATGCGGATATCGGTTATTACCGCATTGAGGAACCAATTAAGCCTGAACGACCCGATACTGACCTCGGTATGGAGTTGTTGCGAAAGATAAGCGGCCATTTTCCGGGCCATGAATGTTTGTGCCGGCGCAGTACGCAGCATAACAAAAGCAGCCATCGGAGTAAGCAACAGCGACAGCAGAACTATTAACAATATGCTAACAGGTTTTTTGATATTTTTGCAACTTAATACTTTATGAATTCCCGCCGGGCTTAAACAGGCCGAAACTGTTTAATACCAACGGAAAACTAATTTCCTTATTATGCCTGCATACATCCTTGGTATAGAATCATCCTGCGACGACACATCGGCTGCCGTGCTGAAAGATAATATTGTGCTCTCCAACATCATTGCTAACCAACAGGTTCACAAAGATTTTGGAGGAGTTGTGCCTGAGCTTGCATCGCGAGCCCATCAGCAAAACATTATACCAGTTATTGACAAAGCGCTTAAAACTGCAAATATAAATAAAAGCGAGCTAAGTGCGATAGCTTTTACGCGTGGCCCCGGGCTGCTGGGCTCCTTGCTGGTAGGGACTTCTTTTGCCAAATCATTTTCGCTGGGATTAAATATTCCGCTTATCGAAGTTAACCACCTGAAAGCGCATATCCTGGCCCATTTTGTAGTTCAGCCGGGTAAAGAAAAACAATTGCCCCGCTTCCCCTTCCTCTGCCTGACTGTTTCGGGCGGGCATACCCAGATTGTGCTGGTGAAAGGCTACAACGAAATGCAGATCATTGGACAAACTATTGATGATGCTGCCGGCGAAGCATTTGATAAATCGGCCAAAATACTCGGGCTCGAATACCCGGGNNTTTGCAAAAACCAATATTCCCGATCTCGATTTCAGTTTCAGCGGGTTAAAAACATCAATCTTGTACTTCCTGCGCGACAGGCTGAAAGAGGATGCCATGTTTATTCAAAACCACCTCCCCGATCTCTGCGCATCCATACAATCGGCCATCATAAACACACTGATGGTCAAGCTGAAACTGGCCAGCAAGCAGACAGGCATAACCGAAGTGGCTATTGCCGGTGGTGTTTCGGCCAACTCAGGGTTGCGCAAGGCCATTGCCGACATGCACGAATCGGCCGGCTGGACCGTACATATCCCTGAATTTCAGTTTACTACCGACAATGCAGCCATGATCGCCGTGGCCGGCTATTATAAATTTCTTGAAGGAAGCTTTGCCGCGCAGAATGTGACCCCTTATTCCAGGGGTGGAATTTAGCGGTACTGGCAGAGATAGGAAGTATCAGCCTGGGCTTTTACTTTAAACGTCACTCCTTTTTCAACCACAAACGTTTCGAAAGGTTTGTATTCTTTCCATGCGGTTTCGCCGGGGAGCATTACAAGCAATTCGCCCGAAGTAACCGTCATATATTCAATACTGGAGGTTCCGAAATTATACTCACCAGCGGCCATAACACCAATGGTAGCAGGGCCTTCGGGCATTTCAAAAGCAATAGATTTTACGTTTCCGTCGAAATATTCGTTGGTTTTAAACATCGTTCAAAATTTTTGGGGTTGATTTTTACAAAAGTGTTGTTAAAGTTCAGAAAACGCTGATTGCCGAAAAGCAAACAACGGCGCAAATGTAAAATTATTACCGATTATTCAACCTTTGAAACAATGAAAAATATGAAAATCATCACAACAGGCACTACTGGTTAAAATGCGGGTTTCAGGGGTATGGCTGAGGTTCCATTATTTCGAATCTCGCCTTTGGATTAGTTTTTAACTGATTGGATTTATCGCGGTCGATGTAATAATATTTTTTGGGCAGCATACCTGCCGGCAGGTTCGTGCGGATATATTCATTCATAAAATAATCAAAAAGCAGGTCGGCATGTTTTTTGCCAAGTTCTTCGGCCATTTTGTAAATGTCATCCATACCAACGGAGTCGCGGGTCAGATGCACGCTGGTTGCTCCTTCCAGCAGGCTGAAATCAATGCCCTGCCTCACCTCATCCTGAATATATCCTTCGAGGTACAGCACCTGTTTTTGTCCGCCGTTGGCCAGGCTGGCTTCCATCCAGCTTTCGAGCTTAACCGTGTTAACCCGTATTTCATCGGCTACCGGTTCACCTGTTTCGACCGAATAAACGTTGTACGGATAAATACTATGATCCTCGTTGAGCTGAAGTTGTGCAAGCTGAATGATCCATTTTGGATCGGGCAAGGCCAGGAAAACATCTGAACTTCCATCGAGGTAAACATCATAACCATAGCGCGTAAGCCTGTCGATCAGGCTATTGGTAAATTGGGACAGAAAAACAGAGTCGGAAACATGCTTCACAAAACACGACTGTTCCCATGCCAGCGAGTCCTGCTGCCCGGGGCTATAATTTATGGTGTCATCAAAACTGATGGTGAGATTATCCTTAAACAACTCGTACAGCGGCATAATTAAAATGCCGCTGCCCGAACTTGTTTTTATATATTGCCGGGCGAGTTTACGCTCGGGGCTGCAGGCAGATATCAAAACGATGATCAACAAGCCNNGGCCAGTTCTTTGAGCATTTGCTCCGCAAAAGCCATTCCAAAGGCAATTCCCTTGCTGATGCCTTCTTCGTGAGGTGTAAACTTAATATACAAACTTTCGCCGTAGTATTTCAGTTTCAGGTTTGTGATATTTGTTTCCAGCATTTTTTCGGCTTCGCCACTCCAGCCATACGATCCGAATGAAGATGCCAGTTTGCCCTTATCGCGTAGCGGGTTAATGGCTGCAAACAACTGGTATACCGGCATAAGTATATTCTGGTTAATAGTGGGCGATCCGATCAGCAGACCAGTACAGTTCGAGAGGTAATACTCCATGTGCTCCAGCGACATATTTTCGATATCGTGTATCTCAACATGTACGCCGGGAACTTTGCTTACCCCTCTGGCAATGGCTTCGGCTACAGTTGAAGTATTATGGTATGCCGAAACATATGGAATAAACACCATTGGTTTTTCGCCGAGCGAAAGTGCTTCTTTTGCATATTTTTCGCTCAGGTCGACATATTTTTTCCAGTGCGTGCGCAAAATCGGACCATGACCGGGGCATATAGCTGCAATGGGCAAGGGACGGATTTTATCAATGGCCTTGATCATGAATTTACTGAAAGGCTTCAGGATCACATCGAAATAATAGCGGAATGCATCGTCCCAATCGCCTACTTTATCGTCGAACATACGCGAATCGCAGTAATGAGCTCCAAACGAGTCGCACGTAAAAAGTATGTTTTCGCCTTCCAGGAATGAGTATATGCTGTCGGGCCAATGCAGGTTTGGTGCACCTACAATTTTAATTTTTTTATTGCCAAGGTCGAGCACATCGCCATCGCGCACCTGTAAATATTTGAAATCACGGCCCAGCATATCTTTCAGATACCTGATGGCGTTACCACTGCCCACTACCGTTGCATTGGGTGCAACTTCCAGCAGTTTGCCAAGGCAACCCGAGTGATCGGGCTCGGTATGGTTTACAATAATATATTCCAGTTCCGATGGATCGGTAAGCTTTTTTAACTTTTCGAGAAATACAGGGAAATACTTGTCCTTAACGGTTTCGACAATTGCTTTTTTTTCAGCCTGAATAAAATATGAGTTGTAGGTTGTACCGTACGGAGTATGCATTACCACATCGAAAGTAACCAGTTCGCGATCGAGTACACCTACCCAATGAACATCCTTTGTAATCTCAAGAACTTTATCGTCAATCATTTTTAGTTGTTGTTCAGTTTAACTTTGTTTAATTGGTTGCAGTTTTAAAACAGCGTCATTTGTATGCCTGTGCCCGATTCATCATCATCGGGGAAGTCGGGCGGATTTACCGGGGGAATTGGTTTCGACAATTCGTCCCCTTGATTTTCAGTTGTTAATTCTTCATTTTCTGCTTCTTCAATCCCGGCTTCATCACTATTATCGGTTTCTGCATCATTTTCATTTTCAACTTCTTCTTCTTCCTCAACCGGTATTGGTTCGAGCCAGGTGATTTCACTAACCGGGTGATTGCTGAGTTTTTTCCCCTTGGCTCTCAATCCCATCACTTCGACAAATTCATCCAGGATAATTTCTTCCGGATCAACTGGCTTTTTAGCGCCTTCGTTATCATATTCAACCCGGATCCGGGGTCGTTTGTCGGTAACCATGGCCACAAACCTGTTTCCTTCTTCCTCGGGAAAAACACAAACCTTTTTATCCGAAAGTTCCGGAACAAATCTTTTGATGAAATACGCCTTTTTTGTTTCGCTGTAATACAAAACGGTTAGCACCTTTGCTGGATTGAATTTTTCGATGGCGTACATATCTTCCTCGAAGTGGTTGGAAAGATCGAAGCTCATCAGCTTATAAAACCCTGACCTGGTGAGGGTAAGTATTTTGTCGGCTTCCTTAAATGCGCCGAGATAGAGCCCGCGCTGATCGGTATTGAGACGCATCACGGTGTCGTCGTACCATATTTTTCGGGCGCCCAGGGTTGAGAAACCTTTTTCGGCCTGTACAATTTTTTTCACCAGGTTTTTGGTGAGCACGTTTCCCTGCGAACTGCGGCCTTTGATAGCCAGGTCGGAAAAGTCGAATTCGAAATTCAGCTTTTTGAGCCTGAGTTTTGGTTTCAGGCTGACTTTAATAATTTCGGATTCGCCGTTTGGATTGGCCGTGAAATAAAGAACCTTGGAACCTGCTGTACCTTTGGTTAGCACGTAATCCTTATCGCGGACAACCCCGGTAACCGAAAACCGCTTGATGTAGGCGCCTCCAAGTCTTCCGTCCTGGTACACCATATTGTACACCGTACGCTCGTCGTTCTTTTTAAATACATCAATGTGGATCACGTTTTTGCCCACGAATGCTTTTTCGGCCACACGGGTAACGGCAAAAGTTCCGTCTTCGCGGAATACAATAATATCGTCGATGTCGGAGCAATCGCACACAAATTCGTCTTTTTTCAGTCCGAAACCGGCAAAACCTTCCTCGCGGTTTACGTAAAGTTTCTGCGTGGCAGCAGCAACAGCAGCAGCTTCAATGCTTTCGAAATTCCGCAACTCGGTTTTGCGTTCGCGACCGGCAGCATATTTTTTGCGGATGCTTTCGTAAAATTCGATCACATAATCAGTAAGATGCTCCAGATTGTAGCGGACCTGGGTCAGTTCTTCGTTCAGTGCCCGGATATGTTCATCGGCTTTAAATGAGTTGAACCTTGATATGCGCTTAATCCTGATTTCGGTGAGGCGCACCAGGTCATCCTCGGTAATAACGCGGTAAAATTCAGGCTTGTATGGCTCCAGTCCCTTATCAATAGCCTGCAACAC
>DGQJ01000166.1:0-938 GCA_002389705.1 Bacteroidales bacterium UBA4417 | reverse complement strand
TTCCCGTTGTGAATTACGCAGGAGTTGGGGGATTCGGAACGTTCGCAATCGGTAAAGGCATACAACGCGTCAATACATTGATCGGGTGAAACGCCCGGCTGAAGATGAATCAGTATTTCAACATTCTGGGCAGTATTGTCGTCAATCTTACGGATCTTGATCTTCCCTTTATCGGCGGCAGCAATAATGGTATCAATCAGGTCGCCGGTAGTGGTACCCCAGGGGATTTCGGTAATCACCAGCGTTTTTTTATCCAGCTGGCTTATGCGGGCCCTGATCCTGACTTTACCTCCACGCAGACCATCGTTGTATTTTATAACATCGGCAAGTCCCCCGGTCGGGAAATCAGGCACCAGCGTGAAATCCTGCCCCCTCAGAACCGCTATGGATGCATCAATAAGCTCAACAAAATTATGGGGAAGCAATTTCGAAGCCAGGCCTACCGCAATACCTTCGACTCCCATTTGCAGGAGCACCGGGAATTTCAGGGGCAGGTTAACCGGCTCTTTGTTACGGCCGTCGTACGAAAGTTTCCATTTTGTGGTTTTGGGATTAAAAGCCACATCGAGGGCAAATTTCGAGAGCCTGGCTTCAATATAACGCGGAGCGGCTGAACTGTCGCCGGTGAGTATATTTCCCCAGTTTCCCTGGGTATCAATAAGCAATTCCTTCTGCCCCAGCTGAACCATGGCATCGCCAATAGAAGCATCGCCGTGGGGATGATATTTCATGGTGTTGCCTATTACATTGGCAACTTTGTTGTACCGGCCATCCTCCAGTTCCCACATGCTGTGAAGTATGCGCCGCTGAACCGGTTTTAAGCCATCAAGCACTTCGGGCACCGCCCTTTCGAGAATAACATACGATGCATAATCCAGAAACCAGTTCTGGTACATGCCTGGTAAAAAGGTAGTATGATGCAGATCATCACCATTGCC
>DGQJ01000144.1:27098-30949 GCA_002389705.1 Bacteroidales bacterium UBA4417 | reverse complement strand
ATATGATCGATAACAGTACCGTTTTCGATGGCTGTTACATTTAAATGACGTTGATCTTTATTCATGGTGGTGAAAATTTTCCTGGTTTCTGACAAAATTTATTTAACGCCTGCAATGGCTGCAAGCAAAGCCTGCCTTACATAGACCCCGTTTTCGGCCTGTTTGAAATAAAATGCCTGTGGGGTGTTGTCTACATCTTCGCTTATTTCGTTCACGCGTGGCAACGGATGCAGAATCCGCATATTGGGTTTACAGCCTTCGAGCATAGCCTTGTTGAGGATATAGCTGTTTTTCACTTTTTCGTATTCCAGCGGATCGCTGAAACGTTCCTGCTGTATGCGGGTCATGTATATGATATCGGCTGTGGGCATCACATCTGCAAGTTCAGTGTATTGATAATACGACAAGTTGCTGTTTTTGATGTGCATTTTGCTCGAACTGGGCAGTTTCAGTTCGTTGGGCGAAACCAGGTGGAATGTTGCATTAAAATTGCACATGGCCTGTACCAGCGAATGTACGGTGCGTCCGTATTTCAGGTCGCCCACAAAAGCGATGTTCAGGTTATCGAGCGTGCCCTGGGTTTGCATTATGCTGTACATATCGAGCAGGCACTGGGTTGGATGCTGGTTAGCCCCATCGCCTGCATTAATAACCGGTACCGACGATACTTCGCTGGCCCAGCGGGCAGCTCCTTCGCGCGGATGGCGCATCACAATAATATCAGCATATCCGCTTACCATAATAATGGTATCTTTCAGTGTTTCACCTTTTTTTACACTTGTTGAACCACTGTCGCTGAAGCCAATAACGCGTGCGCCCAGTCGGTTTGCAGCTGTTTCGAAACTGAGGCGGGTACGTGTTGAGGGTTCAAAAAACAAAGAAGCTACCACGTGATCGGTGAGTAGCTTCTGGTTTGGATTTTTTTCAAAGTCGGCTGCAATTTCGAGTATCCGCAGATACTGCTCTTTGCTGAAGTCGGTAATCGAGACCAGGTTTTTATCTTTCATGGGGTGCTTTGTTTTATCAGGGTGCAAAATTACAAATAGAAATGGATGGGCAGGGGCGATTGTTAATACTTTGTCATAAAAAAAGCGGCCATTGCTGGCCGCTTTAAAAAAGGAAATGTTATTTAACGAGGTTGTGTTTTTTAACAAACTCATCGAGGATGCCCGACAGGTCGGGTTTGCCTATTTCCTGCAGGTCGTAGCCTACTTTAACACAGGGTTTGTTGATTTTGATGATACGGTTCAGATCAATCGGTGTAGCGATAACCACTGCATCACACGGCGTGTTTTCGATAGTTTTCTCGAGGTCGCGTGTTTGCTCTTCGCCATAGCCCATTGCCGGTAACAGTGTTCCGATGTTTGGGTAAATGCGGAAAGTTTCGGCCAGTTTACCAACAGCGTACGCACGTGGGTCAACCAGTTCGGCGGCACCGAATTTGTTGGCAGCAACTGTGCCTGCACCAATTTTCATTTCACCGTGGGTAAGGGTTGGGCCATCCTCAACTACCAACACGCGTTTGCCGCGGATCAGTTCGGGCTTGTCAACGGTAAGTGGCGAAGCTCCGTCTATAACCAATGCATTTGGATTGATTTTGGCAATATTATTACGAACAATCTGGATGTTGGCGTTATCGGCTGAGTCAATTTTGTTAATCACGATAGCATCCGAAATGCGTGCAACCACTTCGCCTGGATAATATCCAACTTCGGCACCCGGGCGGTGTGGGTCGGCAACACCAATGGTGAGGTCGGGTTTGTAGAAGGGGAAGTCATTATTTCCGCCATCCCAAAGGATTACGTCACACCCATCAGGATCTTTTTCGGCAGCACGCAGGATATCTTCGTAATCAACACCGGCATAAATAACGTTACCGCGAACAACATGGGGTTCGTATTCTTCCATTTCCTCGATGGTACATTTGTGTTTTTTCAGGTCAGCAACAGTGGCAAAACGTTGTACTCTCTGCTCGTTGAGGTCGCCATAAGGCATTGGGTGGCGTACAGCAACTACTTTAAGTCCTTTTGCCATGAGTATTTCGATAATGCGACGCGAAGTCTGGCTTTTACCACAACCTGTACGGGTAGCGCCAACTGCAATTACGGGTTTGGTACTCTTAACCATGGTTTCGCCAGGGCCCAGTAAGATAAAGTTAGCTCCACAGGCATTTACCAGGGCACTAACATTCATAACGCGTGGATATGGAACATCGCTGTAAGCGAAAACACAATCAACTACATTTAATTCTTTAATCAGTTTTGGCAGATCCTGCTCGGCATAAATCGGAATGCCATTCGGGTAAAGATCGGCACCAGCCAGTTCTTTTGGGTACTTACGGCCATCAATGTCAGGAATTTGGGCTGCAGTAAAAGCAACAACATTATATTCAGCTTTTCCCCTGAAAAATGTGTTGAAGTTATGAAAGTCGCGCCCTGCAGCTCCGATAATAATTACATTACGTTGCATAAAGGATTTTTTAAAGTTTAACAGTATGTTTAGGCATTAATTAATTCCGATGTTGGCTACAAAGTTAAATGTTTAAACTTGCTGGCAAAATTTTTTCGAAACTTCTTAAACCCAATAATACCAATGGTTATAGCATGTATTATTTCTATATATGTTGATACTGTAGGTTTATATAAATTTAAACTTCTATAAGCCAATGCCAGCAAGGGTTACAGGATAGTGTATTTTGAAAAAGACTCTAAATCTCTTCCGTAATCCACCTAAAAAACGTACTTTTGCATTCTCAATAAAATTTCTCCATGATTGAACAGATTTTAAATTCAGCGGTAACCAATGCCGTTAAAGCATTATATCAACTGGANNGATTTTACAGTAGTGGTTTTCCCTTTTACAAAGGTTTCGCGGAAATCGCCCGAAGCAACTGCTGCCGAAATAGGTGAGTACCTGCAGCAAAATGTTACGGAGGTTGAAAGTTATAATGTAATAAAGGGTTTCCTGAACCTGTCTGTTCGCAAGGATTACTGGTTAACGTTTTTGGCCAATTCAACCCGGGAACCGCAATTTGGTTTCAGTAAAAAGCAGGATAGCAAACCGGTAGTGGTCGAATATTCGTCGCCAAACACCAACAAACCGCTCCACCTGGGGCATATCCGCAATAACCTGCTGGGATTTTCGCTGTCGCGGATATTGCAGGCTGCCGGTAAAAATGTGGTAAAAGTGAACCTGGTTAACGACCGTGGTATTCACATCTGTAAAAGCATGTTGGCCTGGCAGCGCTGGGGTAATGGTGAAACACCCGAAAGCAGCGGACTGAAAGGCGATCACCTGGTGGGGAAATATTACGTGGTTTTTGATAAACATTATAAAGAAGAGATTTCGACGCTGGTAGCCGGCGGAATGCAGGCAGATGAAGCCGTCAAAAAGGCCCCGTTGATTTTGGAAGCGCAGCAATACCTGCAAAAGTGGGAAGCAGGCGACGAAGAAGTGATAAACCTATGGAAGAAAATGAACGGCTGGGTGTACGATGGTTTCGCAACCACTTACCGTACACTGGGTATTGAATTCGATAAAACCTATTACGAATCGCAGACCTACCTGCTGGGTAAAAAACTGGTTGAAGAAGGTGTGCAGAAAGGTGTTTATTCGCGCCGCGCCGATGGTTCGGTATGGATTGACCTGGCTGCAGAAGGCCTGGATGAAAAACTGCTCCTGCGCAGCGATGGTACTTCAGTATATATTACACAGGACCTGGGCACAGCCATGCAACGTTACGAAGAGTTCAATCCGGAACAGTTGATTTATGTAGTTGGTAACGAACAGGAATATCATTTCAATGTGTTGAAAGCCGTGCTGAAACACCTGGGGTGCGACTGGTCAACAGC